>CAMYLH010000013.1 GCA_947259065.1 uncultured Desulfobacterales bacterium | reverse complement strand
AAATAAACGAATGCCTTGATTAAAAATACAACCTACCGAAATTATAAATTAAAATTTTGGTTTGGTAATATGACGAAGTAGAACTACTTAAGTAAATTATAGTCACTTGGATCCATCGATCCGGTTCGTCGATAGGCCCATACAATCAATGCCAATCCTATGGAAACTTCAGCACCGGCGATGGCAAACACAAACAGAACGATGGCTTGGCCTTCCAAATGCTGCCAGAGAAGGGACGAGCCGACGAATAGGATGGCAACGGCATTCAGCATGATTTCCACCCCCAATAGAATCATAATCAGGCTGCGGCGTGCCACCACACATACTATCCCCATCAAAAAAAGCAAGCCCGCCAGTATGAGAACATGACCAAAGGGAACAATCATAACTCACCATTAGTGGTTTTTGCGGCTGAATGCCTTCTCGACCGCCTTCCCATTATGAGAGCACCGGCAAGCGCTACCAGCAGCAATAAGGATACGATTTCGATGGAAAGCCAATGATTCTCAAAAATGAACTGTCCAAACACCCTGGGCGCTGCCCGGGCTGTTTTCAAGGTAATTCCACTGTTCGGATCGGTAGCGATGATACCCATGCCAATGGCAATGTAGACAAGCCCGAAAACTGCAACCGGCAGCCACTGGTGCAAAGCAAATAAACGCTCCTTGCCGGCATCTGCTTTCATCATTATGACCACAAATAAAAATAAGACCATGATCGCCCCGGCATAAATAATAACCTCCAGAACAGCCAGAAATGGGGCACCGAAAAGATAGAACAGCATGGCGCTGCCGAAAAATGAAAAAATCAGATAGATCACCGCATGCACCAGATTGCGCCGGGTGATGGCCATGCCGGTGGTGACAAGGATCAAAATTGCCAGAATATAAAAAATAATTGAGTAGATCGTCATGACTTTAAAATAAGGTTTAGCCCGTTGAGCCGGTTGTGTCAGTTTAGCCCGTTGGCCGGTCTACCGGTTAGCCGGCTAAAACATGAAATCTTTCCTATTTATCGGGTCAACGGCCCAACGGCCCACCGGCTAACCGGGTTCAGCCGGCCATGTTAACCGGTTTATCCTCCTTGATATGCTCCCCCTTGCCACCGACATCGGTTGCGATACCGGCATATTTGTAGAAACAATAGTCCTTATCCTTGCCCCCATGATCCACCAGGAGATCTTCTTTTTCGTAAACGAGTTTCAGGATGTCCCGCTCGCAGGTTTCAAAGTGCGGCGTCAGCTGGATAGCTGAGGTTGGACAGGCCTCTTCACAAAGTCCACAATAAATGCAGCGTGCAAAGTTGATGCGAAACCAGGTCGCATATCTTCTGCCGCCCTTTTCTGCGGCCGACTGCATGGAAATGCAACTTACCGGACAAACCGCCGAACACAGATAGCAGGCCACGCAGCGCTCTTTGCCGTCCGGATCACGGGTTAATATTATACGGGCCCGGGTGCGCTGCGGCAACGGCCGTTTATACTCCGGGTACTCTTCGGTAATGGGTTTGCGAAAAAGGTGTTTGAAAGTTGTCGCTAAACCGATTGCTAATGCTTTTAACGATTCAATTGCTTCTGTCATGTTATGTCAGAATCCTGATCAGATAGATATAAATTCGATACCGCAATGTCAGTTGTATGTGGTCCGTTGTCAGTTGCCATTCCATATCAAACACTCGCAACGACGGACTACTGACAACCGACCAATAACCTAAATCAGTAGTATTGCTCCGGTTATCAGTATATTAATAAGTGCCGCCGGTATCAGTACCTTCCAGCCTAGAGCCATTAATTGATCGTAACGCAGTCGCGGCAGGGTGCCGCGGATCCAAATCATCACCAATGCGATCAGAATAATTTTTAAAAACAACCATACTACCGGCGGCAGCAGCGGACCGCGCCAGCCGCCCAGGAAAAAAACGGCCGTCAATGCACCCAGCACCTGCATGTGCACATACTCTCCTAAAAAGAAAAGCCCGAAGCGCATGCCGCTGTATTCCGTATGATAGCCCGCACCCAGTTCATTTTCGGCTTCGGGCAGATCGAAGGGGATCCGTTTACTTTCAGCCATGGCACTGATAACGAAAATAATAAACGACAGCGGCGCCACCAGAATAAAGGGATAACCGGCTTGGGCATTGACGATATCCACCAGGCTGAAGGATCGCGCCAGCATGACAATCGGTACTAACGAAAGACCCAATGCAAGTTCATAGCTAATCATCTGGGCCGCACCCCTGATCCCGCCCAACAGGCTGTATTTAGAATTGGAGGCCCATCCGCCCAGGGCAACTCCGTATACCCCCAGGGAAGACATCGCAAAAACGAAAAGAAGCCCCACATTGAGATCTGAAATCACCATGGGAATTTTTTTGCCCGCGATCGTCAAATCGCTGCCGAACGGGACAACGGCAAACATCAAGAGGGCGGTGAAGGCCACCACAGCCGGTGCCAGCAAAAATATCATGCGGTCGGCTGCTTCGGGTACGAGGTCTTCTTTGACCATCATCTTGATCGCGTCGGCAATCGGCTGCAGCAGTCCAAATTTGCCGGCCCGATTAGGACCATAACGAATTTGTAGGCGCGCAAGAAACTTGCGCTCTAGCAGTACCAGATAGGCGGCCACCAAAAGCAGGGCGATCAGGACGACGCCCAGTTTAATGACTAAAAGTATGAAGCCGATCAGCCAATCCATGATGAGAAGTTAGTTGTTTGTGGTCTGTTGTTTGTTGTTAAAAAACTTCATTACACTTTATATTGAGATGTATCCCCGCTCCTCAACCTAATCGTGATTCGAATCTAATAAATAAGTAGGGTGGGCACCGCCCACCTCGCCTATGATTAGGCAGCCACTTTTTGGATTTGTTGCCGGCCGATGCTTGACACGCCGGTTTCAAACACTTGCCAGGATAGCTTACGGTGCCGGGGCACAACCAGCACTCCGGCGGCCATGTTTTCAACAACTTTCAGTTTTGCTTCAAAATTGCCGCTTTCCGTCTGAATGGAAACCGAATCGCCGTCCACTAAATCTAAATTGTGTGCCTCGCTGGTGTGTATCATGACAGCCGGTTCCGGCTCCAGTTCCCGCAAACATTCGGAGCGGGCGGAAAGCACTTCAGAACCAAATGTCAAATCCGTTAAAATGAGTTTAAGATTTCCAGTACCCCCCTGTTGTTCTTCGGGCCGGCCGGAGAAATCGGTCGTAAACCGCAGATCGGTTTTTACACCTGAATTGAGTCGGAAACCTGCCTCCGTGATATCAGCGGTTAGATTAACATCGGCCAGCTCCGGTATGATATCCGCCAGCCACTGGTAATCCGTTGCCGCAGGCGCTTTTTTTTCCAATTTTACCTGTTCGTCAGCAAATTGGGCCATGGTCAGCCAGGCCGGCATGGGATCAGCGCCGGGGATGCCGCTTCCGTAAGATCTTGGCGGATGGTTTCCGCTACCGCTCTGGATAATCGGGACACCGCCGCTATAGGCCTGCTTTAATTTCTGTGCCCGGCCTTCCTGATTGACGAATATCCCGTCCGCCTCATAAATAGTGGTTGAAGGAATAAAAATATGCGCCTTTTGTACGGTATCAGAATTGATGTAGTCCAATACAATCAACAAATCAAGTGCATCCAACGCATGTGCCAAACGTTTGCGGTCCGAAAAATGAAAAAAAGGATCGGACTCGACCAGAATTAAAGCCTTAATATTGCCGTCCTCAATTGCTTCGATGATACTCAGCATTGACGCCGCGTCATCGGAGAGAAGTCCGGCCCCAAACGCATTGGCGCCCGGCAGCAGGTAAAACAGCCCGGCGTTTTTATCGGTCGCCCTCAAAAATAGGGTGAAATCGGCCGCTATTGCGGGTACCTGAACCGTTGGGATGTCGGTGCCACAGATAATCAGCGGCCGTTGACTGGTTTTAATACTATCTGTTGCTGCGGTAAACAAATCCTCCCGGTATGCGGCAATTTGATTCCTGTCCGGCAATGCATCATAGAATTTGACGGCATTTTCCCCATATGAGGCCGCTTCCTGTTTATCCACCGTAGCTTTGATAAACCATCCGACCAAACCGCTCAGGTCTTCCGGCGCCGCAGACAGATGTTGAAAATCGAACGGCAAAGAAACAGGCCTGGGATCCAGCACGACAACTTTGGCGCCGTTTCTTTGCGCCTGGCGCATCGCCAATGCCAGCATGGGCGCTTCGTTAATTGGATCCGCACCGACGCAGAGAATAAAATCCGCTTTTTCAACCTCTCGCAATGACACCGCCAGGTCATTTTCCAATCTGGTGATGGCTGTTTTCACCTTCAATATTGCGGCCGGATCCATAAAATAGGCGGGATGTCGCCAGCCCCTTAATTGACAGATGTGCTTGAGCATAGCCTGGGTTTCCAAGCTGCTGCGGACGGATCCACGTGCAGCAATCGCAGAAGCCCCTGAATCACGGCTAATTTTTCCAAGTTTATCAATCGCCGTTTGCACCGCCTGGTCGTGAGAAATTTTCTCGCCGTTGGTCGATGCATGGCGTGGTCTGGATTTAAGGCCGGCATAGAAAAATCCGTAACGACCACGATCACAAATAAAGTAACCATTGACATCTTTGCTGAAGCGGGCTTCCTGCCGTTTGACTTCGCGATAACGAACGCTCGCCACGGTGTGGCACCCCAGGCTGCAGTTGATACAAAGAGAAGGATTGCGCTGGTAATCCCAGCGTCGACCAAAATACCGTGACGGTTTATCCGTATAGACGCCGGTGGGACAGATATCACTTAAATTTCCGGTAAACGGACTTTCCAGGATACCGTCCTCAAAACGCCCGAAGTAGGTGTGATTGGCACTGCTCATGACTCCCAGATCATGATAACCTGTAAATTCCTGATAAAATCGGGAACAACGATAGCAGTGAATGCAGCGGTTCATCTCATGCTGAATCAGGGGTCCCAGATACTGATCGATATAGGTGCGCTTGGGCCCGCTATATCTTCTGATTCCGTGACCGCCGGAGACGGTCATATCCTGGAGCAAGCAGTGCCCGCCCTCGTCACAAACCGGGCAGTCGTGGGGATGATGGAGCATCAACCATTCAATGACGGATTTACGAAAGTTTACGGCTTCATCATCCGTTGTGGAAACGACCATGCCGTCCCGGGCCTCTACCATACAGCTCATTTGGATGCCCTTTAACGGTCCGTCCACAAATTTTACGGCACAAACCCGGCACGCTCCCACCGAACCCAGGGCCGGATGATAACAGAACCTGGGGATCATGATGCCCAGCTGCGCTGCGGCCTCAATCACCATGGTTTTAGGCGCAACTTCTATTTCTCTGTCATCGATAGTAAGATTAGGCATTTTGCTGGTTACTGGTTACTGGCATCTGGTTACTGGTTCCCAACCGCCAGGGACAAGCGACCAGAAACCAGTCACACTTTATTTAAACGGGCATTTCTTCTGGTTGATATGCTCCTGTACCTCATCCTCAAAGTGCTTAAGCAAACTTTCAACCGGTGCGATGGCCCCGGGGGCAAAGGCGCAGTAAGCATTCCAAAGAGATTTGCACATGTGCTCGAGCATGGGTATATGCTCCGGCTCACCGTCCCCGTTTTCAATTCGCTTCAGCAAATCCAGGATAAAAGGTAGTCCTTCACGGCACGGTGTGCACCAGCCACAGGATTCCCGTGCAAAAAATTCGATTAAATTGACGGTGGCACCCACCAGACAAGTCTTTTGGTCAAATACCATAATGGCACCGGTGCCAAGCCGGTTGCCGACGTTACGCAGAGCGTCATAGTCCATTTCAATATCATAGTATTGCCGGGGTAAAAAACCGGTAGAGGCACCGCCGGGCAGACAGGCTTTAAATTCAGATCCAGCCGGCATGCCGCCGGCATACGCTTCAATAATTTCGCTCAGTCGGACGCCTAATGGCAGTTCATAACATCCCGCTTTATTGACCTTGCCGCTGATACCAAAAATTTTCGTGCCGGCACCACTTTCGGTTTTTGCAAGATCTTTGAACCATTGGCCACCATGTCTAATGATGTGGGGAATGCAGGCGAAGGTTTCAACATTGGACAGAACGGTGGGTTGACCCCAGAGCCCTTTTTCGGTCGGGTACGGTGGCGGCTTCATCGGATTCGGTCGTTTGCCCATCAGGGCGTTCATCTGAGCGGTCACCTCCCCGCAAATATAACGGCCGGCACTGCGATGGACGGTTATTTCCAGCGAATAATCGCTGTTTAAAATGTTATTGCCCAGGTAACCTTCGTTGCGCGCAATCTCGATTTCTCTTTCCAGAATTCTGGCAGCATTTTCGTACTCCGGCCGGATAAAAATAATACCCTTTTCTGCCAGTGAGGCATAACCGGCGATAATAATCCCCTCGATCAGCATGTGCGGATCGGCATGGATCAACACCCGGTCTTTGAATGTACCCGGCTCCATTTCATCGGCATTGCAAATGATATAACGCGGAAAACTCGCGTCATCGGCCACCGACATCAGCTTCATCCCGGTGGGAAATGCCGCCCCGCCCCGGCCGAGCAAGTTGGAATCCATAACCTCCTGCTGGACATCCTTATGAGAGTAATCCTTAAGAACGTCCTTCAGCGCCTTATAACCGCCGCTCTGGCGGTATTCATCCAGGCTAGCAATCCGGTCCGGTTTGCGATTTTGCAAGAGAACCTGAGGGTACATGTAAAATGCCTAAAGTGCCTAAATTGAGTTAAAATGCCTAAAATTAAGGAACGCTAAGCTCAATCTGTTTTTATAAAATTGACAGAATACCAAAATTTTAGCTCATTTTATCACTAAGCGTCCTGTCTTAGTTTTTTCAAAATGTCGTCTATCTTCTCCGCTGTCAGATTTCCGTATGCTTTGCGATTGATCAGCATGGCCGGAGAACGATCACAGTAGCCGATGCAGCAAACCTTCAAAAGCGTGAACAGCCCATCCGACGTCGTTTCACCGGGTTGAACACCCAGTTTGCGGCAAAGATACTGCCAAACAGATTCATAACCGTTCATCCAGCAGACCACGCTGTCACAGACGTGAATTACGTATTTTCCGACAGGCTCCCGATAAATAAATGTGTAAAAGGTTGCCAGTTGGTCAATTTCAAGAGGAGACATATCAAGGAGTTCAGCTGCTTCATGAACGCCCTCGTCGGTCAGACTGCCGTAAAAATCCTGAATCGCGAACATCACATCCACGGCCAGCTCCCGTGGATGCTCGACGTGCTCAATGTTTTTTTTCAAAGATTGTCTGAGTTCTTCAGGTATCATAGGTTTTAAAATCAATCGGCTGAACCACCTTCATACCGAATTCCACATTCCCACTTCCGCCTTCAGATCAACGGTCTATATCCGGTAAAATATAGTCAAATGAACCGATAATCGTGATTAAATCGGCAATGGTTTCTCCCACCGCCATCAGCGGCATTGTCTGCACATTGGCAAACCCCGGTCCCCGAATACGGGTGCGGTATGAATAGCCGAGGCCGTCACTGACCAGGTAATACCCCTGCTCTCCGCGAGGAATTTCACAAGATACATAGGCCTCCGCCACGGGCATCTTGGGGCCGCGGGTTACGTTGATAAAGTGATGAATCAGGCTTTCGATGTCGGTCAGCATATCTTTGCGCTGGGGTATTACGTAACGATAGTCGTCGGTGACATAACGTCCGGCAGGCATGTTGTCGGCGGCTTGTTTGATTATTGCCAGGCTCTGGCGCATTTCCTCCACCCTTACTAAATAACGGGCATAACAATCACCCCCGGTGGCCGTGGGAACTTCAAAATCGAAATTTTCATAACCCGAGTAGGGAAACGCTTTGCGCAAATCCCACTGCAATCCGCAAGACCGCAAATTCGGGCCGGTTACCCCCCAGCTCATAGCTTCATCCAGAGTAAGCCGACCAATTCCCTGGGTTCGCGCTTTGAAGATGGGATTTTTACGAATCAGGCTCTCGTATTCGCTAAGACGCCGGGGAAATATTTTGATAAAATCATCCACGAGCTGTTTCCAGCCTTCGGGTAAGTCGGCGGCGATACCGCCAATTCTGAACCAGGATGGGTGCAGCCGTCCGCCCGTAATCAGTTCCACAATGTCCATGATCATTTCGCGCTCGCGAAAGACATAGAAATTGGGTGCCATTGCGCCGACATCGTGGGCATAAGTGCCCAGCCACACCAGATGGTTGCTCAAACGGAAAAGCTCGCTCAGCATCACCCGGATGACCTGAGCCCGCTCGGGAACTTTTATACCGGCCAGAGTTTCCGTCGCCATGACATAGGGCAAATCATTGGCGGCACCGGCCAGGTAGTCGACGCGCGCCGCGTAGGGGATAAACTGATGCCAGGTTTGTCGTTCGCCGATTTTTTCGACCGCCCGGTGGTGATAGCCGATATCTATATCCATTGAGGTAATTTCTTCACCATCGAGGGTGACGATATAGCGTATTAACCCATGGGTGCTGACATGATGCGGTCCGATATTCAAGATGAGCTGATGTTGCCGGCCGAATTTTTTGACATAAACGCCGCCGTCGAGGGGCTGATTTTTCTGGGCATCAGCCAACGTATAGGGCGGCATCTCCGTAGCCCGGCCCGGATAATTTTTCCTCAACGGATGACCTTCCCAATCCGGGGGCATGATCAGGCGCTGGAGGTTCGGGTGGCCCTCAAATCGAACGCCGAGAAGATCGAAGGCTTCCCGTTCATACCAGTTGGCCGATGGCCATATATCCGTCACCGTCTCGGCTGCCGGATCTGGCCCGTCTAAAGGAACTTTCAACCGCAACCGGGCGGCCGGATCGAAAGACAGCAAATGATATACAAGTGTGTAATCCGGATACGATTTCCGTTTGCGGCGAGCGGACTCATCGATGGCAGTCAGATCATCCAGACGCTGAAATCGGGGGGTGGCCTCAGCGTTGAGAAAATGCAGCACGTCTTTGACGCGACTTCGGTTGACTTGAAACGTGGGCATATCACAGGAATGAAGCTCCTGTTTGACAGATTCCCCAAAACGGGTCAGCAGTTCGCGGGCCAGGCTTTGTGATGGGTTGTCCAACTCGATTTGGGGTGACGGCGGGGTCCACATTCCATCCGAGCGGCTGTCCCAGAATTTGTTCGGCACCTCCGAAGTGCCCCGGATGGCTGTGCCTTCCATGCCGGGGCCGCGCGGATCTCTTGATTTGGTCAAGCCGTCAACCAGAATCGGCTTTTGGGTGCCCTGGTTGCCCCCCTTAAGATGAAGGATAGAACGGGTGGGCTTTTCTTCAGCCGTAATTTTATCCTGCAACATTATAAGGCCTTGCAGGACAGCCTCCGGCCTTGGCGGACAACCCGGAATATAAACATCGACCGGCAGGATTTGGTCCACGCCCTGAACCACACTGTAGACGTCATACATACCGCCGCAATTAGAGCAGGAGCCCATTGAGATTACCCAGCGGGGTTCAGCCATTTGTTCATACAGCCTTAATACCACCGGTGCGATTTTTTTAAATACAGTCCCGGCGATAATCAGCAAATCCGCCTGCCGCGGTGAGGACCGCAAGACCTCGGCTCCGAAGCGGGCCATATCATAGCGGGGCGTAAAAGCAGTGGCTTCCTCGACGAAACAGCAGGACAGCCCGAAGAACATGGGCCACAGACTGTATTTGCGGGCCCAATTGATGACGAGATCCGCATTGGTGAGCAGTCGGTCGTTTAACTTTTTTTGCCCGTCGGCCCCCACTCAAGTCCCCCTTTTTGCCAGATATAAACAAGACCCAGAATCAACACCCCAATAAAAAAGGAAATCTGCAGCCAACCTGCCCAGCCCAGTGTTTCCCAGGCAATGGCCCATGAAAAAATGTAGGCCCCCTCCACGTCAAACAGCAAAAAAAAGATAGCCACCAGGTAAAAAGGCACCGGATACCACAGACGGGCACTTCCGGTAGGGATGACACCACTTTCGTATGGTCTCAATTTTTCGATACTTGGTTTCTTCTCACCTAGCCAGGAAGCGATAAACAGCAGTACGGCAATTAATACCGCGATCATAACGCCGAAAAGCACCAGGCTAAATATGCCGGGTTCCCAGGGAGATAACGATCCGCTATAAGCTATGGATTGCATGATCCTCTCCGCTCAGATCCACTCAATTTAAATAAATTTGACATTTCTTGAAACTAAGGATGAAAATCTGTTTTAGAGAAAATGAGTTTCCGATGTTGACCGGTAGCCTGCAAATAGACATTGGGATGTTAAAATTACAGCAAAAATGAATTTATGCAAGATTATCTCGATTTATGCAAGCATAAAATCGGGTCATTTTTGCTCGGAAACTGCAAATTGGCGCTTTTTTGAATATTAGCGATTATTTAATATCATTAAAAGTAAAAATTGAAATTGTCATCTCGAATTTGCTCACCATCGGATATAAGATTCAAAAGTAATGATTGGTTCAGAGCCCGTCAAGGCAATCGATGATCGTGATGGCTGCCAAACACGATTTTTCTGGCCGATTTTGATGAAAACCCCGCTAATTATCAATACGTTGAATTTGAAATGCAGGTAAATCTGAGAGGCCGGGTGGCCAGATTTTCCAAGGATTACCGGTGCGCCCGGGACGGATTGCCCCCGGCTAATTTTTACATGCGCAGATAGATTCGCTGATCACTTTTAATTGGCATCGCCATTGACACGGGTGATGCGCTCTGGCATATTTAAGTCCGCAGGAAGAGCATTTCCATCGTCTGGAACCGACCAGCGATAGAGGCTGGCCCGAAGCTCCATGAGCGCAAGTGATGCAAACAATGAAGATCGTTGAAGTCGCGCCCAGAGACGGGCTGCAAAACGAGACGGCCCCCGTTCCCACCGGGGCCAAGATCGCTTTCGTAGATGCCCTCTCCGCGACAGGCGTCAGCGAGATTGAAGTGAGCGCTTTCGTCTCCCCTCGCCGGGTGCCGCAACTCGGTGATGCGCAGGAAGTTTTCCGTAGTATTTCCCGCAATGATGGCGTAGTCTATTCGGCTCTCGTGCCGAACGAAAGAGGGTTTGACCGGGCCATGGAGGTCCAGGTTGACAAGGTTTCGGTTTTCACGGCTGTCAGCGAGACATTCAATCGCAAGAACATCAACACATCCATCGACGGATCGATTCAGCGATTTCTGCCGGTGGTAGAGCGTGCGCGAAGCGAGCGGTTACCGGTACGCGGGTATGTCTCGACCGCATTCTGGTGTGCCTTCGAGGACAAGATTCCGCCGGAGGGTGTGGTCGGTGTGGTGGAAAAGCTTCTCGATATCGGCATAGATGAAGTTTCGATATCCGACACAATCGGTAAGGCTTCACCGGACGAGGTCAAACGACTTCTCGATCTCCTTTTGCCCAGAATTTCATCCGACCGGATCGCCATGCATTTTCACGATACTTACGGCCGGGGCGTGGAGAACGTTTTGGCTTCGTGGTCTTACGGGATCAGAATCTTCGATGCAAGTGTGGGCGCGCTGGGAGGCTGCCCCTTTGCGCCGGGAGCTACTGGCAATGTGGCCACCGAGGCCGTGGTAAAAGCCCTCGAAGGCAAGGGGGAGAAGGTGGGTATCGACTTGCAGAAATTGTCGCAGGCCCGACGGCTGCTGGACCCGTTTCTGATTGAGGATCGACGCTCACTGCCCAAAGACGGTTCACCCGCCTGTGCAGCGTGCCAATTTTCCAAGGCTGCGGTTTGCTGCCGCCGTTAGAAAATCCGCCGGAACAAACAACAGCGGTTGAAAACTCCGACCGCATCGTCTGGACGGCTAAGTGCTCCTAATCGGGGCCGCCTACCATTCCGGAGCCGTTTCTCCAATTTCTCCAAGGTACTCAGCACGCACGTATTACAGATCATGCAGCCCGGTGTTCCCGTGTTGACTTGATTCGACAGTGGGGTCGCCACGCTTGGAAGGATTCAGTTCATTTGCCAGGAAAGGATTCGTGCTTTAATATACCTGATACGTACAGGAGATCGAATGATTGAGTTCAAGTAGGAAGAGATCCCCAATAAGATCGTATCCATTACTATAAAAGATCGTCTAATTATGAACAAATTCTCATTTAAACAAAAAAACGTTTTGATCACCGGTGCCAGCGGTGGTCTGGGATCTGCTCTGACAAAATTGCTCGCTGACAGGGGGGCTCGGCTGGTGGTTACATCGCGGTCTGAAAAGGCATTAAACGAATTGATTTCTAATCTACCGCTCAAAGAAGATGCGGTATCTATCAGTGCCGATCTGTCTGAACCTGGTGAAGCCGCAAGGCTGGTGCAAGACGCTATTTCGGCCTTCGGCCGTATCGACGTTCTGATCAACAACGCCGGTGTCGGATATTTTGCCTTGATGGAAGAGGCAACCGAAGAAAACATTCGCCGCCTTTTTGAAGTCAACACGTTTTCGCCTCTGGCATTGATTAAAGCCATGCTGCCGGAGATGCAAAAAAAAGGTAGCGGACGGCTGGTTAATATTGTGTCTTGCGCCGGACGTGTACCAATCCCCACCGTTGGTGTTTATGGGGGCAGCAAATCGGCTCTGGCCATAATGGCCAATACCATGCGCCTGGAACTTGCACCCCAGGGAATTGATATTATCAATATTTATCCGGGAACGGTGGCAACTGCTTTCGAAGAGCATGCCTTTCGTGAAGAAGAACGACCGGGGCTTTGTCCCAAAGACATATGCGGTCAGCCCCGTTTCCGCATTGCGCAAGAAATCCTCGAAGCTGCCGCCGGCCCGCCGGGCGAAGTGTGGCTGGAGCGCGCGGGCAAATGGTATTCAACCGCGGCCCTTATCTGGCCCGACTACGTGGATCGGCGCCTGGCGACGTTACGTGATCAGGTGATCGAAAAAAAAACCCTAAAACAGAGACCCTGGCGATTATTTCAGGTGGAGTCGGCGATTGCCTGCAATTTACAGTGCATCATGTGCCCCTGGAGAGAGATGGCCAAAAAAGTAGAAAACCGCGGTATAATGACCCCGGCGGTTTGGGGAGCAATCCGTCCTTATCTGGATCGCGTGCAGTCGGTCGATTTTACCGGCGGCGGCGAACCCCTGCTTCAACCCAAATTGGCGGAGTGGATTACTGATGCCACAAAAGCCGGGTGTGAAACCGGATTTTTATCCAACGGGCTGCTGCTTACAGAAGACAAATTAAAAAAGATTCTGGATGCCGGTATCAACTGGATTTGTATCTCCATGGATGGCGCCACCGCAGAGATGTACAATAAAATTCGGGTCGGATCCAATTTCGATCGAGTCTGTGAAAATTTGGCCAATATCGCCAGACTGCGCAAGGGTAAAGTTCCTAAAACCATGATCAATTTTGTTTTGATGGACATAAATGTACACCAGATGAAAGAAATCGTGCAACTGGCAGTACGGCTGGGTGTCGATCAGGTGAATTTCAAGCAATGCGATGTTATTCGCGGCCAGCAGGGAGAAGGTTTGGGACTTTTTGCCTCTGAGGAGACCCGGGAAACCCGCCGGCTTCAGAAATCATTGAATAAAGCCCGGCGTCTGGCCAAAAGATTAAATATTGAGACGACTGCATTCGCCTTTACGCCGCAGGAATTGGCCGTGTGCGAACAGGATCCGCGGGATTCTGTGTTTATCCGGTATGACGGCGCTGTGGCCCCTTGCATAAACCTGGCGCTGGGAGGACCAACGACGTTCCTGGGAAAAGATGTGACCATGCCCTCGGTTCATTATGGTAGACTCCCGGGCGACGACCTAATGGATTTATGGGAAACAGAGAGCTGCCAATTTTACCGCAAGAAATTCCAGGCAAGGATAGAAAAATATGACCGTATCATTATGGACAACTTGATAGGGGCCTCCGGCGGCAATCGGTTAAAGGTCCTGAAAGAAGCCCAGGAAGCGATGCCGGATCCGCCCAAGGGGTGCAATGTTTGTCATTATCTATTTGATATTTAGATCAAGAGACAAGAGAAAAATCGGCCAAGTTTATTCGTTAAGGCTTTTTTATCGATCCATAAAAACGTTTTTGATCTACAAACACCGCGTGAAATTGAACCTGAAGCAGTGATGCGCCGGATCGTTGTCGATACCAATAGGTGGGACCGCCTCGATCAATTGGAGATATTGAAAGACAAAGAAAACCTCGAAATATTCCTGTTAGACGGTTACCAAATCAGCTTTAATCAGTTGAATATTGACGGACATGTGAATAATCTTGCAGTTGTGGTCGGCATGTACCGGGAGATCTTTGACGTTGATGTCGCTTTTGGAATCTTTGTTCACAAGGAGCGCGGCAATATTATTGTTATTGGTCGAAGCGGAACAAATGGACTCGACGTGGGAAACATCATGCGCGCTTTGGGCGGGCGCGGCCATCCGGCCGCGGGTTCGGCCTTGATCAATTCCGTCAACCCTGATGATGTTTTTCAGG
>CAMYLH010000012.1 GCA_947259065.1 uncultured Desulfobacterales bacterium | reverse complement strand
AGGCATTGCAGGGGGAATTTATGGAATCGGCGGTGGATCAATTGTGGCACCCTTTTTTGTTGCCATTATCGGTCTACCGGTTTATGCGGTGGCCGGGGCAGCTCTGATGGGGACATTTGTGACCTCTGTGGCCGGCGTCGTTTTCTACCAGATCCTGGCTGAGTTCCACCCTTATTTGTCGGTAGTTCCGGATTGGCGCCTGGGAGCCATTTTTGGTATTGGCGGGATATTGGGAATGTATCTAGGCGCACGTACTCAAAAATACGTGCCCGCCAAACTTATAAAAGGTATGTTGTGCGTTTGTGTACTGCTGGTAGCGGGAAGCTACATACTTAATTTTTTCCACTTCAGCAGGTAGGCGATCGCAATGCCGGCTATAAATGCGGCAGCCAAATTGGTGGCCAGCGTAATTCCTAAAATAATCAGGCAGACAAACAACTCTTTACGTTCTTTTATGTCCAATACCGTCAGCGCCAGTTGGCTGCCTGCGAACAGAAGAAGTACCCCTAAAACGGACAGCGGAATCAGATAGACGATCGCCAGACAGTGGCGGCCCAGAAGTATCGCCATGGCGGCAAAGATAACACCGATCATTAAATTTGAACCTGCCGTGCGGGCGCCGAAGCGATAATGGGCGGCCAATCCGCCGGCCCCATGGCACAACGGCATACCGCCGATGGAAGAACTCAATAAGTTGGCTACTGCCATACTGATACAGGTTGCCCTGTAAGTAATTTTTTTGGATTGCTTTCCAAAATATTCTTCGGATAAATCCGCATATGCAATCACAGCATTGCCCAGCGTCATCGGAATTTGCGGCAGCACCAGGGCCAACAGCGCAAACGAAAAATCAGTGGTTGTCGGCCACCCAAAGGGTAGCAACCCCGGAAGATTGATGCCGATTTTCAGATTATCAAGGCCTTCACGGGTACCAAAGGCCAGTCCGAGGATCAAGCCTCCGAAAACAATAAAAATCGCGGCCGGCAGCTTCTTGTTTTCAAGTAAAAGAAGCGTCAACACCCCACCCACAATTCCGATGAAAATACCAATGGGCAACCATCCGACACTTTGTATCATCAGGTAGGGTTCTGTGGCCTGATTGAGAATCTGAAGTTTAGATGTTCCCAGCATCAATTTGACGCCACCGACCATCAGCAACGTTCCGGTAGACAACTGGACCCCCCTTACGACCGGTTTGGGGATGTATCGACCGATCAAGCCCATAATACCGGTAGCTCCGATGATTAAAAGCACCAGACCTATCAGGAATCCGGCGGCCGTGATTTGGGAGGCATTCATTCCGGCTGCAATGGCATAGGCACCGATGACTTTCATCGGTTGGACCGGAACCGTTACACCGTAATACAGCCCGGAAAAAATATAAAAAAGACCCACCGATAAAAACAGTCCTGCCGGGTTTAATCCATTTAGTAAAATGAGTCCGATAGCCAAAGGAAGCAGGGTTCCCAGGTCACCGAGCGCACCGGCGAATTCAACTCGATTGAACAGGTAATTTGATTTCATCTACGTAATCTCCGTGCGCTGATCCGGAGCACTATCACTCCAACCGGTCAGAACTTTTCAAGCTGTGCGGTTAAATAAGTATCTGGATTTTCATTGAGATCTAATTATTCACCGCAGAGGCGCAGAGAACGCAAAGGGTTTATTATTATTTGTTTTCCCGTGAGAGGCCGGAAAACAAAAAGAACCAGATGTATATAGTAAATCTCATCGTTAAGGCAACTATATTTATAGCATATGCAGATTCAGACTGCGGTTGTGTCATCGCTCGATCTCCGTGACAGCCAAACGCCATATCCGGAATTCTTAACTTTGGTGGTTGAAATATCGGTGAAAGTATATTATTTTGGGACTTCCTTCATTTGCCAGTTTACAGTTATATTTCTTTCGAACAAACAGCATATGCAAAATAAAACTACAAAAAGTGTAAGCTACTTTTGGTTTGTTAATTTATATCGTACCTCGTGATAAACTATGAAAATGAAAACTATCAAAGTTGGCCGAAATGATCCCTGCCCCTGCGGCAGCGGCTTAAAGCATAAAAAATGCTGTCTGGGCAAGTCTGACACCGGGATTGAGGATCTCGAGGCGAGCTATTTTCGCAAATATAACATCCGTCTTAAGAAAGCGGCGGATATCGATGGTATCCGCATGGCCGGTCGCCTGGTGCTGGACACCCTCGATCTGGTGGAGTCTAAGATCAAGCCTGGGATAACCACGGACGACCTCAACACGCTGGCCCATGAATTTACGATTAAAAACGGCGCCACTCCCGCCCCATTAAATTATCGCGGTTTCCCCAAAAGTATTTGTGTTTCCATCAATGAGGTCATTTGCCACGGGATCCCCGGAAACCGGGTTATTAAAGACGGCGATATTGTCAATGTCGATGTCACTTCTATTTTAAACGGCTTCTATGCCGATGCGAATAAAACCTTCTTCGCCGGGAACCCCGGACCCGATGCCCGTAAGATTGTGGTCATCGCCAGGGAATGTCTCAGGAGAGGCATGGCCACGGTGAAACCCGGAAATACTATCGGGGATATCGGCTGGAACATACAAACCTATGCGGAAGCCCAGGGGTGTTCGGTTGTGCGCGAGTTTGTCGGTCACGGGGTCGGCTTCGGGTTCCATGAAGCCCCCCAGATTCCTCATTTCGGCCACAAGGGCGCCGGGATTGGCCTGATTCCCGGAATGGTTTTTACGATTGAACCGATGATCAATCTCGGCCAAAAAGACCTAAGAATCCTGGACGACAAGTGGACGGCGGTCACCAAAGACGGGCGGCTTTCGGCCCAGTTCGAGCAGACGGTTCTGGTCACCGAAAACGGCGCCGAAAGCCTGACGCCGTATGAATGAGTAGATGACGGTTCGCAGAGGACAGAGAACAGAAGACAGAGGACGGATGACAGAAGACAGAGGACGGATGACAGAAGACAGAGGACGGATGACAGAGGACAGATGACGGATGACGGATGACAGAAGACAGAGGACGGATGACAGAGAACAGATGACGGATGACAGAGGACAGAGAACAGAGGACAGATGACGGATGACAGAAGACAGAGGACAGATGACAGAGAACTGAAGACTGAAGACAGAGGACTGAGGACTGAATTCGGAAGTCGGAATGTGAGGCCGAAAGCAGAGAGCAAGAGGCAGAGTGCAGCTAATGCACCATCTAAAAACAATTTACGCCTCTATACTATCAGCCATGAGCTAACAGATTGCAGGTTGTGAGTACTCTAGATAGTTCGGGCAATCAGCAAGGAACCCATCTAGCAGCAATCTATATCTCCACCGGCCGCCGCCGCCTTTCCCTTAATCCATGTCTTTATGATATAGGAGGCACAGCCCACTCCAGGCGTAACCCGGATGGCGCTGGTTGGACAATTCTGGGCACATGCCCCGCACTCCATGCATCCGTCGAGATCTTCGATTTCGGCCTTTTTCCCTTTCATTTGAAACACCGTGTGGGGACAGACGCTTTCACACATGCCGCACCCAACACAAGCTTCGGTGTCGAGCTGAAGCGTCGTTACGCCGGATAAGTATCGATAGTTCTCCATTTACATGTCCTTTGATTATTTAAGTTCGAAATCCGAAATACGAAGCACGAAAAGGCCGCTTCATAGCGAAGCTAATGAGGTGTGCCAAGATTAATATAAGAATTCTTACACTGAAAATGCCGCTCCCAGCCACATTATCAGCGCGATTAAAGCAACTGCCGCCTGCAGGGGGATGGCCTTGCGCATTTCCTTTTCGACTCCCGACGGTGAAGTAAAAGGAGTGGAGCCGGTAAAGTTCATCGCCAGATAAGAACTTATCACCATGGTTATAAGAAGCAGCGCCAAGGCTTCCGCCCAGATTGTGCTGTTGTAGAAGATTGCCGCCACTGCGAGACCTGCCGCAAAACCAGTCAGCACGCCTTTTAAAGCAAAAGCACGTAGCGGAATCCAGGGCAGCAGAACAGGGGCGGCCACCGCACCGCCAAGAATACCGGCGGTATAAGCCGTTAGTACCATAAGACCGCGGTAGAAGGCATCGCGCACCGAAAAAAAATTAATTCCGATGCCCGACAACAGAAAAATCGCCGGCAACAGCCACATCGTCGGTTTTGGAATATGAGACAGCTCCACCGGTATCAACACGATTCGTTCGCCCATGGAAAATGTCACCTGTCGCATGGATTTATCGACATTGCCCCCTTGGGCGATAAAGCGTTGAATGTCTGCGGCCCTTACGGGGCCCCATATCACTGTAAAACCGCTTTCTTTTTTTACCCGGTGGGCTGAGACCCCGGTGGCTGCCAGTTGGGGTAATATGAGTTGATTGTGCCGCACCACCTTTTTGAGCATGCTAAGGTTGACGCAACGCACCAGTTCCCGGGTGCCAAAGAGCGCTTTGCCGGCGGCACACCAGACATTGATGCCGCGGGTATCCAACACCAGGATCCAGGCATCAAGAGAAGTCAGCTCCCTGCGGAGCATATCGAAAGAGAGCTTATAATTGGCAGTGACCAGAACCGCTGAGTCCTGTCCGGGATTTCCCACGCAGTAAAGTCCGGGAGCTATTTTATACCGGTTTCTGTTGATATTCAGGCGCGCGGTTAGGCTGCCCAGAATATCAGTTCGTTCCAACAGGGTTTTAATTTTAGGAACCGGACCGATGGGTGTGTCAATAAATTCTTCAACAAAGTGCAGCAGTTGGTAACCCGGTCTCTCATAGGGGCTGCTCTTAGGCTCCGGAGCGGATCCGCAACACACCTCATCTGAAAGGGTGTCCGCGATGAGTGGTTGAGGCCCTGTGTGCAATTCAGATGAACTGCAGCAATCATCGCTCGTGCAGCAACCCTTGTTTTGGCGGATTAAATCATTCATTTTTTTCGAATCTAAAACTACTTCTGCATTCTAAGAGCATATCGCACCTAATTTATTACAATTCTCACTTTCCCGGCGAATATTTTAAACGAAACGCGTATCGGATCGGCAGTGACGCTGAGCGCGGCACACGCGGCAGCGGTCGTCACTGCAGTGCTGGCAGGAAAAACAGTCTTTACAAGGCTTTTTTTTGGGGCTCCGATCGGATTCCTGCGGGACAAATACTTTGCCCTTTAATCCGGGTACTGTAACAAAGGCCATACTCGTCCTCCTGAACTGTGGGATCAGGCCCGTCGCCGGCATTTCATGCTGTTATAATGCTCTAATCGGACGGTCGCTGTCAATGCTGAATATCAAGATCTCTTTGCCAGCGGCGGAAAACTGAAAGCCTGAAACCAATGATATAATTTCTCAAGCATACCGCTGATCATCATGCACTCCAATCCAAAGGGTAGATAGCCCCCGTAACCGAGCAGCGGCATTTCAAAGATTAGAAATCGATGAGCCAGAGGCACACGATACTCCCATTTGGCCAAGCTGAAATAGTTCCACATTTCCCAGAACCAGCCGCATACCAACGCGGCCAATGCCGCTGCAACCGCACCGCGCCAGTCTCCTGCTGCAATCTCCGAGAAAATATGACGTTCCTTCATGAAGGTCTGCAAGCAGACAAGGATCAGAAGGGGAGATACCCACAGCAGAGGAAATAAATAATTGGGCCAGATACCGATTCCGGCCAGTCCGGCGGCAGACAGCAGTAGAACGTATGCTGCTGTTTTTCGGGGATAGGGCAATCTGATAGGATGGATGTCACCATATCCCAGCTTTATCCAGTTTGCAGATTGCAGCCATTGTTTGGTGCTCAACACCGCGGGCAGCACAGTACTAAAGGGCAAGGTTGCATACCAGAAATAGGCCCAGGGACTGAACTCAACGCCTGTGTAATACCAGTTTTGAACAAAACGGTTTAGGTACTCGAAAAACCACCAGAAAGCGGCACTTGCCGGGAAAAGCAGCAGGAAAAATCCAGGCCGGTCGGTCATCAGACTGTGTCCGGTTCGACGGACACACAACGCATTGACGACGATGATATAAGAAAACCAAAGTGGGCTGAACGTGTGGGGCTGATACGGAATGAACCAGGAAAAGCGGGTCCACGCCAAGATCCAAGCAACAGCACCGCTGGCTAAACCAATCCATCCCCACCGGGGAAACGACTTTGGGGTAGAATCAACGGCTTCATGCGATCCCTTTTTATACGCCAGAATTCCTTGGACGGCCAATGGAAGAACAATTGCCAGAATTATAACGGATAAAACGGCAAATGCAGGCCATGAAAAAGGCGCATGGTCTATATACCGGTTTTGTGGAGGAAATTCCAAATAGCGGTCCACCGGATAGCCGGCCAGATATATTCCCATGAGCGGCAACCCCAGCAGCATTGCCCCTAGGATGACAAATTTTAGCAGAAAACGAATAGCATCCCTAGTACTTGACAAGTTCAGACCTTGTAATCCCTTGTTGAATTATTTTTTCCGGGTCCTACAAATGTCTGCTAGGATGCCACATCCTCAAGTTCCGAGGGTAATTCACAGGTCTCGGAAGCTTTGCGGGTCTCGACATAGTGGGCCGCAGCCAGAGCAGCTGTGCAGCCATCGGCAGCAGATAAAACAATTTGCCTGGCATATTTTTCCCGCAGATCGCCGATGACGTAAATACCGGGAAAATTCGTTTCGCACTTGCCATCCGTAACCACATACCCATCGGCATTCATATTCGTGCCGGCCGGAACCAGCTTGTTGTTGGGATCGAATCCGATAAAAATAAAAACGCCGTCGGTTGCAAGCTCTCGCTGCGCACCGGTCTGGGTGTCCTTAAGATCCACCGCCCGGACGCCGCTGTCATCTGCTTTGATGGCGGTGGGTACCGTATTCCAAAGAACCTCAATATTGCACTCGGCCTTAACCCGCTGCTGTAACAGCGCACCTGCCCGCAGGGCATCCCGCCTGTGGACGATATAAACCTGCTTTGCCAGTTTGGCCAGATAGAGGGACTCTTCGGCCGCGGTATCGCCGCCGCCGATTACCGCGACGGTTTTATCGCGAAAGAAAAATCCGTCACATACTGCGCAGTAAGAGACGCCTTTGCCATACAAATCTTCTTCCCCGGGGATACCAATTTTACGTGGATTTCCGCCGGTTGCCAGAATGATGGCGTGGGACCGCAGCACGCTGCCGTCGTGGAACTTAACGGTGTGAAAATCCAGACCCGGTTCTAATTCAACCACTTCGTCCGAACGTATTTCCAAACCGTAGGACTGGGCATGCAGTGAAAATTTCATGGCCAGTTCAGCGCCGCCAATATGCTCATCCCCGGGCCAATTTTCCACAGAATCGGAGTTGTTCACCTGGCCGCCGGGTGCACCCATTTCAATGAGAATCGTTTTTAAAGCCGCGCGCATTGCATAAATGCCGGCTGACAGACCACCGGGACCGCCCCCGACAATAATCAAATCATACATTTCAGATTCCGACATACTTGGCCTCCTTTTATCCGTACATGCCAATAAGATGGTTTAATATAATGACCAAATCCGAGGTAAACAACCTTGCAGACGAAAATAAGTTTGAACTTTTAAAAACTTTAATTAATTTTGTACGTCTTGATCCTGCCCTTGATCATTGAAATAATAATATCTTTAGTTTAAACTTTGAATTCATTTTTGTGACTTCGTGTTCTAGTGGCTGAGCGTTTACAATAAATTCACTCCAATTATTTTTCATGGACGACGATCAATTGTTTTCACTGGAATCTTTTTATAAAGAGTACCAAAGCGAAATCACCGAAGTGGTGGTGAACGGTCGTAAATTCAATATACTGCTACCGAAACTTCTGGCCGAATTTATCAATCCCCACGATATTCTCCATGAATTTCCCTTGTGGGCCAAAATCTGGCATGCCGCATGGGTTCTGGCAGACTATCTCGCCGGAATGCCGGTGGAATCGACAAAGCAGTTCCTGGAGATCGGTGCCGGGGTCGGGTTGGTGAGCATCGCTGCGGCCTCCTTTGGTCATCGCATCACGATGTCCGAACACAATTACGATGCCCTTCAGTTTGCCCGTGCCAATGCCCTTATCAATGAGTGCCCTCAGCTGCCCATCGTCGATTTGGATTGGAATCGTCCACAATCGCCAGGTCGATACGACTATATCGTCGCCTCCGAGGTAACCTATAAGAAGGAATTTTGTCAGCCCCTGGTGAAATTTCTTAAAGCCTGTCTAAAACCCGATGGTGAAGTGATTCTGGCCGCGGAAATGAGAAAATCCAGCATGGATTTCTATAACATCTTTGAAACCGGATTTGACATCCGTGTGCAAAAGAAGGTTCTGCGATCCGACAACGAGAAAATCAAAATTTATCTTTTCCGAATGACCCTGAAAAGGTAGGCCGGGTTTCTGGTATGGTGATTTTGAAATATCGTCACATCAAATTATTAAGGAAGCGCTTTAAAGGTCTGATCTCTACAAAGAACTGAAAACAAATCCGCAAATTACTTTGGGCCAAAAGTGGGTGGATTTTTGAGGCAAGGTGCAACCGCTGCCGCACACGGTTTTTACATCGTCAATTAAAACATCATTGGTAATCAGCGCCAATTGCGCATCGTTGGTGACCACTTTTGTCAAGCAGGAACCAAAACTTCTTTCATATTCGATATGGTCCGATGTGTTTTGATCTTCACCTTTTATCCCTAAGATCTCCTGAATAATAAAAAAATGCAGCACCGTCAGATCCAGGGACTTGATTTCAGGCGGGAAATTCCATTTGAGAGTGTGATGTACTTCGGGTTTCAAGTGCACTTGAAAGGCATTTTCCCGAAAGATTAGTCCAAAGGCCCATTTTTTTCCGGCAATGATTTCGGTCATGTGATCCGGATTGGATACCGGCTTGACACTGAAAAATTTGTCAAGCTTTTTTAAAATGGTGACTTCATCAAAATCAGCCAGATCTTTAATGAGCCGATGGGTCGGCAAAATCTTGAGATTCCGGGACTCGGTGTTGGTCAGCCACATTAAATGGTAGTTATACCGTTCTTTTCCGGTGTGAGCCGCGTTGGCAGCTCTCTGTTGCTGCATGTAACCCAGTGATCCGGCATAGCGGTGATGACCATCAGCCAGAATCACCTGTTTTTCATCCATCAGGTCAGCAAAGCGATCGATGATCCGCCTGTCACGAATGACACTTAACACATCACGGGTACCCTGGTAGTCCTCTGCTTCGCAGATGGGGTGCCGCATGCTTTCATCCATGTATTTTTCGAGTTCGAAATTTTCATCAGTATATAGGCCGTGAGTAGGACTGACATTCAAGCGGGTTGCAGCCAGCAATTCAATCTGATCATTGACAGATTTGGGCATGGTGTTTTCATGCCTTAAAACGACTTTTTCCTGCCAGTCATAAATTCTTATTTTGCAGATGAATCCCTTGCGGCAATATTGTCTGGAATCTCCGGCCATCCTGAAATACTGGCAATAGACGTAAATTCCGGGATCGACATCTCGCTGGATACAACCGCATTCTTTCCAGGTTTTCAGTAAGTTGCCGGCATTTTCAGCGGGCCGATCCCCGCAAGGAATCGACAAATGGATACTGTTGTATGGATTTTTGTAAAGGACTGACTTCTGTTTCTCTGTGGCCACATCGAAAAGCGGTGAGGTCAATTCAGCGATGTTTTTTGCCAGCTCCTTATTATATCTCCAGGCCCTGAAAGGGCTGATTTCCGCCATTTTTCAGCTAAATTTCCCGGGAAAAGATTAGATTAAATTGATCGAATGACATACCTCACTGTATTTGCGAATCGAAGCACTTAGTAACATATTTCTTGCCTTATTTATACGTTGAATTTGCCGGTTAAAATTTTTTAACGGATAATTGCTGCTTCTTTTTCAAGAATGTAGTAAAATTACCGATATAGAGCGTAGTGATCTGAATCTGGGTAGTTACAAGTATAAAAAAGTCATAAAGGATATTCGGTGTTGTCAATTAAAAATAGCGTATCACCTGAAAGCAGCAAGATATGGATCATCTCCGAAGGGCGGTCGTTGGATGTCGATCTCAAAGGAGTGACTGGCGACAATGTGGCCGGTCCTTTCAAGGAATATAAGATTTCGGACATCGGCCGCTATTTGCTGAATCCGAACGCTATTGAAGTAAAAAAAAGGCTGATCGGCGGTGAAATCCATTACAAGCAGGGTGCCTTAAGAAAGATCGGGAAATTCTTCCATAAAATCTTGCCCAACAGCTCAAAACGTCAAGAAAAGGGTCCGCTCATATCGCCGGAAATGATCGTTTCGCGCTATAAACTGCGAATACCTCCCATGAAAGATCCCGATCTTGAGGCACATCTAAATCAATTTTATGGTCTGCTTAGATCCTATGATTCCGTTCCAAAAAAGCTGGTTCTGCTGGATCCACATAAATTATATGAAATCGTTGGAATCTGCGAAGATATCGGCGGGAGTTATTCCTATTTGAAATTGAAAGGCAGTATCGAGGAAAAAATAAAATATCTGGAAAGCTCTTTTTCAAAAGACGTTGGTGTCATTCTAAACCGGGCATATATAGCCGATGGTTTGTTTGAGCTGAGAGGGTATGATTTTGAGTCTTATAATCCCGAAAGATATTACCGGCTTATTTCTTACACCAATGATGGCGATCCAAGAGCAACTGTTCTGACGGATCATAATATAATTGATTTTAACCTGAGCGATCATAGCCTCATCAAACACCTGCACCTGCTCGAGCAATCGTTGAGGGCAAATCCTAGTATCAGCGAAGCCTTTAGCCGTTGTGTCAAAGGACAGGCAACACCGATCAAATTATTTTTTAATAAAAAATTGGAAATCGATTATGCCAAAAATGCGCTACCTGCCATATACCAGGATGTATTTAAAACACTTGATGTCGGACTGAATCAAAGGAACCTGATTAAGCCGGTTTTGAACTATCTGCAGGTCGGCGTATCACTGAACTATATCCTTCCGGAAGAGGGGCCGGAAGATCGGATGTATACACATATTTCTGTTTTACATGATTTTAGAGCGCTGGAACCGTTGCGAAAAAATTTGCCGCAAGTGTATTCCGCCCTGTTAAAGCAAGCGTTTAACACGGAGACGGGCAGATATTATCTGCTGGATTCCATCAATGGGTATAGCAATGAATAGTGATTACAAAGAAAATGATTACCAGTGGATTAAGGAACTGCTCGATTACCCAATGACCCTGGAAAAGCGTCTCGGCGGGTTTTCTGATACATCGCAAATTCAGCTTCCCGAGGATCCCATCGACTGTGTTATTTTTCAGGATCGTGCCAAAAGGGCCATCAGAAAAATAGCCCAGAACAAGGGACACATTCTCATGGTAGGGCGGCCGGGTACCGGGAAATCCATGCTGGCAAAAATGTTCAAAGAGGTTCTGTCCAAATCCATTGGAGATTACCTCAGGCCAAAAGAGATCATAGTGGCTTATCCGGGCAACGACCGCAACCATATCCGGGTCGCCTATGAAAAGCCCGCTAAGATGGAAAAAATTCTTGCCGATTGCAATTCAGCCATCGAGATTGCCCGAAGCAGCGTAGACGAATTCAGTCTTGCAGATCAGATCCAATCGGCCAGAAAGATTAAAATCGGCCTGATCATAGCCACTTGCCTGGGTGCAGCAGGCGGGTTTTTTTTCCCACCGGCATTTATTGCCGCCGGACTGACCGGCATGGGATCCATCTTCATGTACATGCAGGAAAGTAACCATCGGGCACAGGAAAAAATTCAACGTGAGACTAGTACCGGCACGAAAAACGACGTCAAATACCTGCAGGATATGATCCCCGAGGTTTTATACGATCCGCGCAAAGATAAAGAGCTCATGGCCCGAATCTCCGAGCCGAGCGCCAGAAACATGAAAGGCGGATTCCGGCATGATCCCTATCAATCGGGAAACCTCCAGACCCCTTCCCACAAGCGGGCCTATCTGGGCGCTCATGCAAAATCTCCGATCATTTATATTGATGAGTTAAAAACCATGGTCAAAGTCGGCTACATGGCGGATCTGCTGGAAATTATGCAAAACAAGCAGTATGTCCTTGAAGGCGGCCGCAGCACCGGCAGTGGGGCGGCGGATCGATCCGAGAATCACCTTAAGGCCGACAATATCATCGTGGGCTGCTGTAATCACGACACCCTGGCTTATTTACAGGAAGAAGGTGACGGCGCTTTTTTAAGCCGAATCGAAGACAAAGGCGAGATCATCCACATGGAAAGCGCAGTGCCCGAAACCGATGAAAACATCAAACAGGTGTCCCAGTATGTTAAACAGGAGATAAAAAACCTGGCAGGAGAATTCAAAGAGGCCTGGGGGGAAATTATTGAAAAAGAAGGTTACGAAAGCGTCCGGAGAAGAAGCGAGCATGTTTACGGCAGGCCACTTCCGGCGGATTTTAAGCTGACCGTACGCGAGTTTTCAAAATCCGCTGTTTTGGAAATTGCCAAGGAGCTACGCTGTCGTGCCTCGGATGGAAAATTAAGTAGTATACTGCGACCTATCAACGGAATCATCAAATCGGCCGAGTTTGAGGCCGTAATGGAAAATGCACAACTGGTTAAACCGCAGCATGTCCGCCAAGCGCTGGAGGAGCACTTGAGCCTGGAAGGTGGGCTTTCCAAGGAAATCGGCGAACACAAAAAATATCTGAAGAAATATATCAGCTCCATGACCAATTCCATCGGCTATGTGGTCGGTCTTGCCGTCATTCAAGCAAAATCAAGCGGACAGATGTACGGTCAACCACTGCCGATTCATTGCCAAATTAATGTGGGCAACGCCGATAATGTAGTGGCACCCGGCAAGATCGGCGATATTGCCAAGGCTGCCGCACAAAATGTCAGGGCTTCCATAAAAAAAGTGCTGGAAAATATCGGAGCACCTTATGTGGGGCATGAAATGTATGTGGAATACATTCAGGCTCACGGAGGCGTGGAGGGAGACAGTGCTTCGGTGGCCATGGACATCGCACTGGTATCGGATTACATCAAACAGCCGGTGAATCAGCGTTACGGTGTGACCGGCTCACTGACCGGTGATATTATCCTGGCCGTCGGCGGAGTGACCGAAAAAATTCGATCGATCATGGACCCGGATCTGGGCATGGAGGGGGCCTGCATACCATGGCTGAACAAATACGATGTCGAACCGCTGCTGATTAACACCGAAAATGAATATATTCAAAAAGATGACATCCCGGGAATCCGAATTTTTCGTATGAGCGATAAGAAGAATCCGTTTGATATCTACTTTTGCAAAACCAAATTCAATGCCTACAGCATCTTGATGGGATTGGGAAAAGAAGAGATCGAGGCCAAAATGGTCGAAAGAAGCAAAGAGAATCTGGCATTTATGCAAAATATACAAGAAAATTAAGAAACT
>CAMYLH010000011.1 GCA_947259065.1 uncultured Desulfobacterales bacterium | reverse complement strand
TATCGACTGGGGCCTTCAACTGCATTATTGGGCCGCGCTGTCAAACAATCTTTAAATGGCAGGTTGGTGGCCCTGGCCAAACCTTACCTGGACAGCCTTCGGGACAAAGTAGGCGAAACGGTTCACCTCGAGGTGCTAACGGGCGGACGGATCTTCCTGTCATACAGCGCCAAAGGAATCAGGCAGGTCACAGTTACCCCCAGGGTAGGGGACCAAATGGCAGTCAATGCCAACGCCGGCGCCAAGGTCATTATGGCCTTCTGTCCAAAAGAAATGGTTGCAAAACACCTGGCTGGAACATTGACAAAATTTACAACCAAAACCGTTACCGCCCCCAGCAAAATCCTTCAAGAATATGAAGTAATCAGAGCCACCGGATTGGCATACGATAAGGAAGAATACGATGAAGATGTACATGCTGTGGCTGCCCCAGTCTTTAACCATGAGGATCGAGTCGTTGCAGCGGTGGTAATCATCGCACCTGCGTTTCGAATGAGTAGCAGCATTGAATCGGGATCATTGGAGTTATTAAAGGATGCCGCAACTGATATCTCAGACAGACTGTCAAAATTATAGATTTATAAATAGAAACAATCATGGCCGGACTGGACCCGATGATTTGGGCTGACTGTCCGCAGATAACAGGGAGGATATTATGCGCGTGAAGATGGGGCTCGACGAAATCAAATCCATGTTTGATCTTAACGGCAAAGTGGCGGTCATAACAGGTGGTTCGGGGGGGTTTGGCAGGGCTGCGGCCATTGGTTTGACGGCGTATGGTTCCGATGTTGTGGTTACTTCGCGGACCCTTTCCAGTCTGGAAGAGACCGTCTCGGAGGTTGAAAAGCAGGGAGCTAAGGCCATGGCCATTTCCTGTGATGTCACCGATGCGGACAGTGTCTCCGCCATGGCCAAACAGGTTGTCGATCAGTTCGGGAAGATCGATATCATGGTTACCGGCGCCGGCATCGCCGCTCGCCATCCTGCAGAGGAAATGCCCATCGACGAGTGGCAAAAGGTTATGGACGCCAACGTCAAGGGAACCATGCTCTGCTGCCAGGCGGCCGGAAAAGACATGATCAAACGTGGTGAACCAGGCAGCATCATCACCGTCGGCTCCATTCGCGGTTTTTTGGGGCACCCGGCCGGCTATACAGCCTACGGCACGTCCAAAGGGGCGGTCCATCTGTTGACCAAACAACTGGCTTGCGAATGGGCCAAGTACCAGATTCGGGTCAACTGTATCGCACCCTGCATCTTCTGGACTCCCTTGACTGAGCCGATCTTGAACGACAAAGAGCTCTACAAAATCTTCATGTCCCGGATTCCCATCGGCCGGGCTGCAGAACCGGAAGATTTCATCGGTGCTTTGATTTATCTGGCTTCACCCGCCTCCAATATGATGACCGGGCATATCATGTCTGTTGACGGTGGCGCCGCAGCAGGATAGGGAGCAACAACACATGAATACTCAAACGCTTGCGTTCCCATCAGTGGCAGTAATCGGCGCGGGACTGATGGGCCACGGTATCGCCCAGATTTTCGCGCTCAGCGGCCGTCAGGTCTGGCTAAACGACCTGGACGAGCAGATGCTGGAACAGGCTTTCGTAAACGTTCGGAACAATCTGGCCATCTTTGTCGAACACGAATTAGTCTCCCCGGAAGAGGTCGATCCGGCCCTGGCTATGATCAAAACCACCACTTCCCTGGAGCAGGCGGCCGGCGCGGCCGACTATGTGGTGGAAGCCGTCAGTGAAAACCTGGAGCTCAAACAATCCATATTCAAGAAACTGGATGCAATCTGTCGCCCGGAGACCATTTTAAGCACCAACACCTCGGTAATGAGTATTACCGAGATTGCCGCCAAGGCCGACAATCGTTCAAGGATTGTCGGTACCCATTTTTGGAACCCGCCTCACCTGATTCCCCTGGTGGAAGTGGTACCCGGAGACGACACCGCCCCGGAAACCGTCGAACATGCGTATTCCCTTCTGGCCGATGTGGGCAAACATCCGGTGCGGGTCAAGCGCGATGTGCCCGGTTTTGTGGGAAATCGTTTGCAGCACGCCCTCTGGCGTGAGGCTGTCTCCATTGTGGACCAGGGTATTGCCGAAGCGGCAGAGGTGGATGAGGTGGTAAAGATGGGATTCGGCATTCGGCTGCCGGTATTGGGCCCCTTGGAGAACGCCGATCTAGTTGGCCTGGAGCTTACCTATGCTATCCATGATTACATATTGAAGCACCTGAACGCCTCATCCGAACCGGCACCCATTCTGAAGCGTAAGATTGATCAGGGGCATCTTGGTTTTAAAAGCGGATGCGGCCTGCAAAACTGGACCGAGCAGGAGATCGCGGATACACGGAGTCGTTTGGCGGGTCATCTGATCGCATGGAACAAGGCGCAGCAAGGCAAGTAATTTTAGGGGTCGGAGCTGTAATCGGCAAAAGACTCGATATACTTTTTGGAGGCCATCATGGGCGGTGTTAATACCTATATTAACGGAACCACAGGCGGTCCGGTGCGGGTCTATGTTCGCGACGGACGTATTATTCGCATTACGCCGATTGAACTCGTTGATAGCGATGCACCCTCCTGGGAAATCAATGCCCGCGGGCGGACCTTTTCGCCACCGCGCAAAACAACGCTGGCACCTTACTCCCTGGCCTGGCGGTCCATGGTCTACTCACCCCAGAGAATCATGACCCCACTGAAACGGGTGGATTTCGATCCTGACGGAAAACGTAATTGTGAAAAACGGGGCGAGTCCGACTACGAAGCCATCAGCTGGGATACGGCCGCCGATATCGTCTGCAATGAGATCAAAAGCATCAAGCGGGATTATGGGCCGGCAGCCATGCTGTCCACTGCAAGTTCACACCATCTGTGGGGCAACATCGGTTATCGCCACAGTGCCTATTTCCGCTTTATGAACCTGGTCGGCTATACCTATGCGGACCACAATCCGGACAGCTGGGAAGGCTGGCACTGGGGCGGCATGCATCAGTGGGGCTTCTCCTGGCGACTTGGCATCCCCGAGCAGTATGATCTGCTCGAAGATGCCCTCAAAAATACCGAGATGGTGGTCTTCTGGTCCTCTGATCCGGAAACGACCCATGGCATCTATTCCGCCTTCGAGTCCACCCCCAGGCGTTTCTGGCTGAAGGAACTGGGTGTCAAGATGGTCTTTATCGATCCCTTCATGAATCATACCGCTGGTCTGTTCGGCGACAAATGGTTTGCCCCACGGCCCGATGCCGGTAATGCCATGGCCCTGGCCATCGCCCATGTCTGGCTGACCGAAGATTTGTACGATAAAGAGTACATCGCCCAACACGCAGTCGGTTTTGATCAATGGGCGGATTATGTGCTTGGCACAGAGGGCGGACAACCCAAAACACCCCGGTGGGCAGAACAGGAATGTGGTGTTCCAGCCCGGCAGATAAAAGCCCTGGCCCGGGAGTGGGCCGCCAAGAAGACCATGTTGGCTGCCGGCGGCCTGAGCGGTTGGGGCGGGGCCTGCCGGTCAGCAACGGGCGTCCAGTGGGCCCGGTTGATGATCTCTCTGCAAGCCATGCAGGGGTTGGGAAAACCCGGCATCAATATCTGGTCTACGGTACAAGGAGCCCCCAGCAATACCGATTTTATGTTTCCCGGCTATGCTGAAGGCGGCATCTCGGCAGACCCGGACAATTCGGCAGCCGGTTTCCGCTGGGCCAACAAGATCGATTTCAAGGGCACCAAATCCAACATCAACCACCCCGGCGGACAGCATATTCCCAGACTCAGGATTCCGGAGTGCATCCTCGAAGGAAAGGACAAATGGCGGGGCAAAGGATTCTGCGGTAGTTCCATCGAAGCGCAGCTCAAACCATACAAATATCCCGAAGACGGTTTTCCAGAAATACAGATGTACTATCGGTATGGCGGCTCCTTTATCGGCACCATGACCGAAACCAACCGTTACGTTAAAGCCTATCGGACCGACCGTCTGCCTTTTGTGGTCAACCAGTCGATCTGGTTCGAGGGTGAGACCCGCTTTGCCGATATCATATTGCCGGCCTGCACCAATTTCGAACGCTGGGATATCAGCGAATTCGCCAACTGCTCGGGCTATGTCACCGACTCCTTCACCCAGGTCAATCACCGGATCGTGACCCTCCAGCAAAAATGCATCGAACCATTGGGCCAATCAAAATCCGACTACGACATTTTCGCCCTGTTGGCCAAGCGTCTGGGACTCTTCGAGGCCTTTACCGAGGGCGGGATGGATGAGCTGGATTGGGTCAAGCGCTACTTCGATCTTACCGATCTGCCGCGCTACATCTCCTGGGAGGATTTTGAGCGCAAGGGCTATTTTGTGGTTCCCCTGCCGGAAAACTATAAGCCTACACCGGCCTTGCGCTGGTTTGCCGAAAACCGGCCGAAAGATACACCCGATTGGGGACCGCACCCCGAAACGCAGGCCGTTGCGGGAGAAGGTCTTCAGACGGCGTCCGGCAAGATCGAGTTCGTCTCTTCCAGCCTGAGCCGATTCAATCCCGACGACCCCGAGCGGACGGTCATGCCCCAGTACCTACCATCCTGGGAAGGCCATCACACCTCGGAGCTATACGCAAAGTATCCGCTTCAACTGATAAGTCCCCACCCGCGCTTCAGCTTTCACACCATGGGCGATGGCAAGGAGAGCTGGATCAACGAGATCAAGGATCATCGGCTGCTCAAGGAGGATGGACGCTCCTATTGGATTATCCGTCTGAATACCGCAGACGCCGAAAGCCGGGGTATCGCGGATGGTGATCTGGTAAAAGCCTTTAATGACCGCGGCGAGGTAATTCTTGCAGCCAGCCTGACCGAAAGAGTGCCGCCGGGCACGGTGCATAGCTATGAATCCTGTGCCGACTATCAACCAGCGGGCCAACCCGGGCAGAGCGCCGACCTGTCCGGCTGTATCAATATTCTTACACCCAAGCGCTTCGTAACCAGAGACGCTTGTGGGATGGCGCCCAACTCCTGCCTGATTCAGGTGGCCAGACTGGAAGGGGGTGCCCTATGACAGATACATGGGGACTGATTATCGATGTGGCTCGCTGCCACGACTGCAACAACTGTTTTCTGGCCTGCAAGGACGAATTCGTTGGCAACGACTGGCCGCCTTACTCCAAAGCCCAACCGCATCGCGGTCAACGCTGGATGAATATACTCCGTCGCGAGCGGGGAGGTTATCCCCTGGTAGCGGTAGCCTATCTGGCCAAACCCTGCCAGCACTGTAAAAATCCGCCCTGCTTAAAGGCTGCCCGCAACGGCGCCGTAACCATACGCAAGGATGGCATTGTTTTGATCGATCCGGATAAGGCCGCTGGACAGAAACAACTCGTCGAGGCCTGCCCCTATGGGGCCATATTCTGGAACGAAGCATCTCAAGCCCCCCAAAAATGCAGCCTGTGTGCTCATTTGCTGGATGAGGGTTGGCAAGAGCCACGTTGTGTTCAGGCCTGTCCAACCGGAGCCATGCAGGCCTTGAAAGTGGGGGGCGATGAGTGGGAACGATTGATGAAAGCGGAGAACCTGGCTGCCTACTTGCCCGAACAGAGATGCGGGCCACGTGTGCTTTACAAGAATCTGAAGCGTTTCACCCACGGTTTTATCGCCGGCAGTGTGGCGCTTGCCAATACCGATGAGTGTGCAGACAATGTCAGGGTATTGCTGACGGATGAACAGGGCCAGACATTGGCCGAAACGCGAACCGATAATTATGGTGATTTCAAATTGCATGGTCTGGAGGAAGCGGCTTCCAATTTGTGTGTGCACATAATTGTCCCTGGCCTGCCACCCAAATTGGTGGCGGTTGAATTTGAAACCAGTCTCAATTTGGGAACAATAATCATTTAGAGAGGTGCTGATTTTGACCGAACCAACAAGCAAGGACCTGCTAGTGGTCAAAAATCTAAGTCGCAGCTTCGGCAGTCTGGTTGCAGTCAGCGACCTGTCCTTCGAGGTGCACAGAGGAGAAATCCTGGGCATCATGGGGCCCAATGGTGCCGGCAAAACCACCGTCTTCAATTTGTTGACCGGTGTCACAAAACCCGATAACGGCTCTGTATTTTTGGATGGTAAGGATATTACCCGCCTTTCGCCAGCCAAACGTTGCCGGGCCGGAATCGGCCGTACATACCAGGTTCCCCGGCCTTTTTCAAAAATGACAGTATTGGAAAACCTGATGGTGGCCGCAGTCCATGGTGGTGGTCTGTTGGAGAAGACGGCCAAAAAGAAATCCGATGAAATTCTGGACCTGATCAGGTTGACAGCGGTACGCGACAATTTTGCCGGCAGTCTTTCTCTTTTAGATCGCAAGCGGTTGGAACTGGGCCGGGCCCTGGCCTCCCAACCCTCACTGATTCTAATTGATGAAGTGGCCGGTGGACTGACCGAAAAAGAGGTCGAAGAATTGTTGGCTATCGTCAAGGAGATTCAACGCCGGGGTATCACTATCATCTGGATCGAACATATCATGATGATGATGTCTGAAGGGGCGGATCGGGTACTGGCCATTGCCGAAGGGAAACGACTGCAGTGCGGTAATCCCTCCGAAGTAATGTGCTCAAAAGATGTGTTGGAGTGCTATCTGGGCGAGGAGGAATGCTGATGCCGGACGCTACCGCCCTCAGTGTGGACCGGATCAATGTCTTTTATGATGATTTTCATGCCCTTTGGGACATTTCTCTGGAGGTGGGCCGGGGTGAAATCGTATCGATCATCGGCAGTAACGGCTCGGGCAAATCGACACTTTTGAATGCCATCGCCGGGCAGCTGATCCCAAGAAGCGGTGCCATCTCCTATTTTGGCGAGACCATCAGCGGCTTACCGCCTCACGAGACTGTGGCCAGAGGCATGGCCCTTGTACCCGAGGGGCGTCGGGTGTTTCCGCGCCTGACCGTTTTTGAAAATCTGTTCATGGGTTCTTACACCCACAAGGCCAGAAAGAATAGAGAGCAATCCCTGGAAAACATCTACGAGCTCTTTCCTCGCCTTGAAGAACGCCGCAACCAGATGGCCGATACACTTTCCGGCGGTGAGCAGCAGATGCTGGCTATCGGCCGCGCTCTGATGAGTGAACCGAAAGTGCTGCTCTGCGATGAGATCTCCTTGGGGCTGGCACCCATCGTCATCAAAGGCATTTACCAGAAAATCAAACAGATCAATGAAATGGGCTTGACCATCATTTTGGTTGAGCAGGATATAACCCGCAGCCTGAAGGCGGCGGACCGTGCTTACGTCATGTTGGAAGGCAAGGTGGTGCTGACGGGTAAACCCTCGGACCTGACCGAAGCACGGGTCAAAGAAGCCTATTTTGGAATTTAGGGGGCAGGCTATGGAAGGTCTTGCACAAGACATTTTAAACGGATTGCTGTTGGGCGGGCTTTACGCCATCGTGGCCATCGGTTTGTCCACCATTTTCGGTATCGTCAGGCTGGTCAATCTGGCCCACGGCGACTTGATGATTCTCGCCGCGTATCTAAGCCTGTTCATGGTTTCCGCTTTGGGCGTAAGCCCCTTGCTGACCCTGGTGGCGATCATTCCGATCATGTTTGCCATCGGATATGTCCTGCAGCGCTTCCTGCTCAATCGTGTACTCGGGAAAGAGATGGAACCACCGCTTCTGGTGGCATTCGGCGTCTCCATCATCCTGCAAAATTTCATGCTGATGACATTCACCCCCGACGCCCGCAGCCTGATGTCGGACTTGTCCTTGATGACATTTCCACTGGGCGCGAACCTCAGCGTACCGGTACTCTATCTGATAGATTTTTGTATCGCATTGGTGGTCATTGCCGGACAGCACTACTTTCTGCAGAACACCTATATGGGCCGGGGGATTCGCGCCGCATCGGATGACAAATACGCGGCCAAACTCATGGGCATCAACACCCAAAACACCTACGCCGTTGCCATGGGTATCGCCATCATGACGGCCGGTGTGGCGGGCGTGCTGGTGGGGATGACGTTTACCTTCTACCCCCATTCCGGTCCCCAGTACTTGATTATCGCCTTCGGGGTCGTGGTCATCGGCGGACTCGGGAGCATGAAAGGTACCTTTGCCGGAGGTCTGATTTTGGCTTTGGCCCAGATTCTGGGTGCGCGTGTATTTGGGCCGGGCTACCAGTTATTGTGCGGTTACGTGGTATTATTAATCGTCCTGGCGGTCAGGCCCCAGGGCATTTTGGGAAGGGGCTGAAAACCCATGACGAATCGATTTAGCAAGATCAAATGGACCATTTTGGCCGCATTGGCAGTCGGGCTTGGCATGGTGCCTGTCTGGGGCAGCGAATATGCCATGCTGTTCTTCATGCTGTTCTGTATCTATCTTGCCTTGGCCCAGATGTGGAATCTGCTGGCTGGTTATTCGGGCCTGATATCGCTGGGCCAGCAATCGTTCGTCGGTTTGGGCGGTTATACCGTAGCGGTTCTGAGCAGTTACTACGGCATCAATATATGGATAGGCGTTGTTTTGGGGGGGCTGGCCTCGGTACTGCTGGCGCTGTTCATGTCCCTGTTTATCTTTCGCATGAAGGGGGTCTATTTCGCCATCGGGACCTGGATTTTCGCCGAGGCACTACTGGTCTGGTTCAGCAACTGGCCCTACGTCAAATATGGTTCGGGCCTCTTTATCAAGCCTACCAACGGATTATCAATGGAGGCCATTTACTATGCAGCTTTCATTGTGGGCGCAGGTTCGGTGGCACTTGTTTACATACTGCTGCGCTCAAGACTGGGCTTGGGATTGATGGCCATGCGGGACGACGACCAAGTCTCTGAGACTTTAGGGGTTGAGGTGTTCCGTTCAAAACTCTATTGCTTCCTCATCTCCGCTTTTGTCACCGGGGTTACCGCGGGTATATTCTACGTCTTCCAGATTTTTATTCAGCCTTACAAGGCATTCGCCATCGATTGGACGGTCAAACTGGTGTTCATGGTTATTATCGGTGGCATCGGAACCATTGAGGGCCCGATCTTGGGAGCCATCATTTACGTCGTTTTGTCCCAGTTCCTGGCCGAGTATTTCTCGGTGAGCATGCTCATTCTGGGAGGAATCGCCATTGTCGTGATTCTGGTCGCACCCAAAGGAATCATGGGTACGCTCCAGGAGAAATTGGGTTTTGAAATCCTCTCACCACGTCGAAACTGAGTTGGATTTTAGGTATAAAGAGGCTGTTATAATAACGTTCCGTTTCAGGTAGACCTTGCAATCATGGCAACTGGTTCCAAACGGAAGATTTTTTTTAGACAAGCGGTAAATCTGGCCGCAACCAGGGCAATAAGGCCAAGCGGTTTGGCCTGCACCCGGTGTCCATTAACCGGGTTCTATCTATTTGGCTGGTCGATAATCAGAAGACCAGTCGATTGCTAGTTTACTTCAAATGAAGAGGAGGAGTGTATGCCAAAAGAAATGGACGAAAAGGTAAAAGGAATAAATCGTAGGGAATTTTTGAAGAAATCGGCTGTCGCAGCCGGAGCGGCCGCCATTTCTGTTACTGGTTTGCCAGTTTTTACGAGTCCTGCCTGGGCGGGCAAGCGTGACCACATCCTGATCGGTCGCCCCAATCCCAGCACCGGGCCCCTTGCCGACTTTGGTGCCCCGACCCCCTGGGTGGATGACCGGGTTCTGGCTAAGATAAATGCCGATGGCGGAATTTTCATCGAAAAACTGGGTAAAAAACTGCCTGTCAAAGTCAAGATAATGGACACCGAATCCAACCCCACCAAGGCTGCCGAGTTGACTTCCAGATTGATCATGCAGGACAAGGTGGATCTGATGGTCGCCTTTCATACTCCGGATACGGTCAATCCAGTCAGCAGCATCTGTGAACGGTTCAAGATGCCCTGCATCACCCTGGACTCTCCCTTGGAGCCCTGGCTCGATGGTGGCCCGTACCAGTGGGCCTTTCATTCCTTCTGGTCGGTGGAAAAGGATATCCTGCCGACATATGTGGGTATGTGGGAGCAGATTCCCACCAATAAGGTTGTCGGTGTGTTGATGGCCAACGATCCTGATGGCGTTGCCTGGTCGGCGATCTTTAAAAAAGAGTTGGGGCCCAAAGGCTACAAATTCGTCGACCTGGGGCGTTTCCCATACGGCACCCAGGATTTCAGCAGCTTCATCAATGCCTGGAAGAAGGAGAATGTTGAAATCATGCTGGGCAACACCATTCCACCAGACTTCGCCACAGCCTGGCGTCAGTGCCGCCGGTTCGGATTCAAACCCAAAGTGGCCACGATCGGTAAGGCCATTCTCTTCCCGTCGGCAGTGGGTGCATTGGGCGGAGACCTGCCCAATGGATTGAGCTGTGAAGTCTGGTGGAGTCCCGACCACCCCTTTAAATCTTCCCTGGAGAATGTATCCGCAGGCGACCTTTGTGCGGATTGGATGAAGGATAAGAATCAAGAGTGGACGCAGCCCATTGGCTACAAGTACGCCGGTTATGAGCTTGCGGCCGATGTCTTGAACCGGGCGAAATCCCTGGACAAGGAGATACTCCGCAAAGCCATCGTAGATACCAATATGGATACCATCGTCGGCCCCATTAAATTCAACGATCAAAATTACTGTCGCACGCCTTTGGTCGGCGGTCAATGGGTCAAAGGCGACAAATACCCCTGGAAAATTAATATCGTATATAACAAGCAGCACCCCGAGATCCCCACAAACGGGACTTTTAAGGCGATCGGTTAATCACCGGGTGATATGAAAAATTGATGCCCAAACACCCCCTGTGCCGCATAGGTGCAGGGACAAGAAAGGAAAAAAGATGGGAAAGAAAGTATTTATTGACCTGAGCCACCCTTTTTTCGGTGACATGCCCCTCTGGCCCTACTTTTCAAAGCCGGAAATCGCTCCCATGCATAGCATGGCAAAAGGCGGCGTTGTCACCCAGACCATCAAGTGCACCATGCACACCGGAACCCATGCTGACGCCCCCCGTCATGTAATGGAGCGCATGTTCGACGGCCGCCGTGCCCTCTACTCCCATGAGCTTCCCGTGGACGCTTACGCTGGCGAAGCTGTATGTCTTGACGTACGCACCCCTGATTGGCAGCTGACCACCGCCGAGCATCTCGACGACGCGGTTGCTCGTGCCGGCATGAAGCCCGAAGAACTAGAAGGCATGGTTGTCTGTATCCGCACCGGTATGCACCTCAAGTTTGACGACAGCAAGGATTACTACCACTACTCTATCGGTAACGGTGTTGAAGCCGGTAACTGGTTCTTAAAGCACAAGGTAAAATGTGTGGCCATGGATCAGCAGGCACTGGACCATCCGCTGCACACCTCTATGGGTAACAACGGAACCCGAATGATGCTTGAAGGCTTCTCTGGAAAAAACATCTGTGAGGAGTTCATCGAGAAGTACGGAGAAGAGGCATATGCCGAATTCGACAAGGAACTCTACATCAAAATCCACGGCCAGACCAAGTACGATGAGAAATTCGGCGCCCTTGAGGCCATCGGTTGCTACGGAACCTGGGAGCCCTGTCACAAGCTTCTGCTCGGTAACTACATCGTTGGTGTAGAAAACCTCGGTGGCGACTTGGAGAAGGTGGTGAACAAGCGTTTCCGTTTCTTCGCCTTCCCGATTCGCTGGCATCTCGGTGATGGTTCTATGGTTCGTTGCGTTGCCGAAATCGACGAGGACGATCTGAATGATGTACCTTCACGCACCTACCCCTATGGTGCAATGTAATTTGAGACGCTGATCCACAGGATCAATCTTCTTATGCCGGATAACTTTTACTTTTTGAAGGTTATCCGGCTAAATCAACTGATTGCCAGACAGGAAATAAATAAGGATGAAAAAGTATGAAAAAAATAAAACTTGAAGAGGTAAATGCATACGAAGCGCCAGGTCATTTTGGAATGACGGCCATGAGGCTTCAGGGGACTGAAGAAACCGGAGCCACTAAATTTTGGATGGGATTATCCCATTTTCTTCCTAATGGAGGCGCGGGCTGGGGATATGAGGACAACCCTCTGGAAAAAGTCTATTTTGTATTGGAAGGAGAGATCACTGTTAAATCTAAATCAGAAGAATTTGTTCTGAAAAAATGGGATTCGTTATTTATAGGTCCTAACGAAGGCCGGGAGATTATCAACAAAACCAACAAACCGGCCAGCATGCTGGTGGTGATAAATTACCCGGAATAGTCCGGAAATATAAAGCATAGCAGTTGTAATATTTGCTTGCATGCTTTTCTGGAAAATCATCCATATCAATTTATATTAAGGATCACGAAAAATGACTGGTATGCTAAAAAACAAGGCTATCATAACGGCGGCGCTTACAGGATCAATCCATACCCCGTCCATGTCGCCCTATCTTCCAATAACAGCGCAACAATTGATTGATGAATGCCTGGCTGTATATGAGGCCGGGGGAGCTGTTGCACACATACATACGCGGGATGAAACAACCGGCCTGCCCAATGCTGACCAGGATGTATACCAAAAGGTGGCAACTGAGGTAAAAAAACACTGTGATCTCATTTTGTGCACAACAACCGGAGGAAAACTGGGTGCACCAGTAAAGGAGCGTGTGCGGGTTGCCACGACCTTGAAACCTGAATTGGCATCCCTGAATACCGGCTCATTGAATTTCGCCTTATTTCACATAGCCGACAAAATATCGGAATATAAGTATGACTGGGAAAAGCCTTACCTTGCCGGAACAGACGATTTTATTTTCCCCAACACTTTCAAAACCATGCGCGAGTTTCTGGAAACCTTTGAAACCATGGGAACCAAACCTGAATTCGAAATCTACGATATGGGCATGATCAACAACCTCGCCTTTCTGATCCGCAAAGGAATTGTCAAAAAGCCGGTCTACATGCAATTCGTCCTGGGGATTCTCGGTGGCATGCCGGCAACCCCGGAAAATTTGGTCTACCTGGTCGATACCGCCCGCCGGCAAATCGGTGATTTTGTCTTTTCGGTGTGCGCTGCCGGCAACCGGCAATTCCCCCTTTGCACCCAGTCGCTGCTTATGGGCGGCAACGCACGTGTCGGCCTGGAAGACAATCTCTATCTCGAAAAGGGAGTTCTGGCCAAAAGCAATGCTGAACAGGTAGCCAAAATCATCCGAATTGCCGGAGAATTGGGCATTGAACCGGCAACACCGAGTGAAGCCCGTCAGATTTTAGGATTGAAAGGCTTGGATCAAGTAGCTTTTTAAAGGTGGATTGAAGTGTCGCCAGTGATTGAGTTAAGGGAAATTGAGTCATGGGACCAATACTTGCCGGAGTTCTTTTTTTCTCACCTCGGTTTGCGGATAAGTGACTACGAGATTGATGCAGTCGAAACCGGAATGATGAATTTTGTTTTCCGTGTTCGAACGGATAAAGGCATATTCTTCCTCAAGCAGGCACTCTCAAAAGCCAAAGCTGATAGGGCGATGGGACCAGCTTTACGTACCATAACTTCCCATCGGCTTGAATATGAAAGAAACTGTATTGCAGAAATAAAATCTTTTCCACTTGACGGGATCAAGATTCCGACCGTTCATCACTATGACCCGGCAAACAAGATACTGCTGCTAAGCGATGTGGCCGGTAAAAATGGTAAGTTGTTGGAAACCAGCCTTTTGGAAGGGGTGTTTGATACCTCGACAGCGTCAGCCGTGGGTCGTTTTCTGGGAGTTATGCACCGGCGTTCATGGGGTTCAAAAAAATACATCCAAGTTGTCACGCTATC
>CAMYLH010000010.1 GCA_947259065.1 uncultured Desulfobacterales bacterium | reverse complement strand
TACAGTCTATTGTTTGAAATTTCAATCGGCACCGAAATCTGCTTTAACACATGGTCCCCTTCTTGCTCTGACAAAAGTAAAAAAGCCCTGAGATTTTTCTCAGGGCTTTGATAAATGCAAAACCCCGAGTGGTGTTGAAGTCCACCCGGGGCGATTAACGATTAAATTTTAGCGTTAACTAACCGGATGAACGCTTCTAAAGCTAAAAAAGAAGCGCCCGAAATTAAAAAGATAACCTGTTGTCCTGGAAGTTGAATTCACTGTTTATCTCCATTAATGATCCTGCACAATATATAGATTCTAACCGGCTTGTCAACACTTTTTTGAATGGACCGCTGCCGGCTTGTCGGCTGGCTTGGAGATCGGCCCGTCCAAGCGAAAAAAAATCTTGACACTCCGCATACTCTGATATACATCTTTATCCATATTCAATTCATGTTTAAAGGATTAACCGGTGGCGCATTCTCATTCAGGCAATTTTGCTTTCCCCTATTATCGGTATTATTATTATTTTACCGTTTTGCCTGGGGTGCGCTGAAAAGATAAAGACAATTTAAAAGAAGCGTTTTAACCGTGGGCAGACTTAAAACCCCACGGTTTTTTTTGTTTTTATACCAGCTCATTTTAAATTGGCGTGTCAACACTCAATCGAGGCATAGAATTATGAAACCAACAGATGATTTGCGCATAAAAGGCTATCAACATCTCATGGAACCGAATCGCTTGAAACAGGAGCTTGCAATTAGCCAAACGGCGCACCATACGGTTCTTTGCGGAAGAGATGCCATTGAAAGAATTATGCGCAAGGAAGATAAAAGGCTTTTAGTGGTGGTGGGGCCATGTTCCATCCATGACGACAAGGCGGCCTGCGAGTATGCCGGCAGACTCAAGGAGCTCAGCGAAAAGGTCAGCGAAGCTTTTTTCATTGTCATGCGGGTATATTTCGAAAAGCCCCGGACAAGCGTGGGATGGAAAGGGTTGATAAATGATCCGAATATGGATGGGTCTTGTGATATCATGGCAGGCTTGCGAAAAGCGCGTCATATTTTGCTTCAAATCAATCAAATCGGCGTTCCCGCCGCCACCGAATTTTTAGAAACCATCACCCCGCAATATGTAGCCGATCTTGTCAGCTGGTCCTGCATCGGCGCCCGCACAACCGAGTCTCAGACCCACCGCGAAATGGCAAGCGGTCTGTCCATGACGGTCGGCTTTAAGAACGGAACGGACGGCAATCTGTCTTCCGCCATCAATGCCGTGGTGGCGGCCAAAACGCCGCAAAGTTTCCTGGGAATAGACCAGGCCGGCCGCACCTGTGTCGTACAAACCGGCGGAAATCCCTGGACTCACATCGTGCTGCGCGGGGGATCGCGACCGAATTACGATCCCATCAGTATCGAACAGGCCCGACTGAAACTGATTGAAAAAAACATGCCCGAAACCATCATGGTGGATTGCTCCCACGGCAATTCCATGAAAAAGTTCCAGGGACAGGCGATTGTCTTCAAAAATGTCATCGACCAGCATATCGCGGGCAATGACGCCTTGATCGGCCTTATGCTGGAAAGCAACCTGTATGAAGGCAATCAGAAATTCAACGGTGATTTTGCGGCACTTAAATACGGGGTGTCCATTACGGATGAATGCATTTCTTGGGAGACGACCGAAAAATTATTACTGTCCGCTGCCGAAAAACTGGTAAGGTCATCTAAAATGGATAGCGGGCAGCGCTGGGTGCAGTCATTATGAAATCTGTCAGGATCGAGAGCGATACCGGCAAATCCGTCATCATGATTGGAGAACGCTTGGAAAATCTGAAAACATACCTGCCGGTCAAAACGCCAATCATCATCACCGATACCCAGGTTCGGCGCTGCTGGGGAGCGTATTTCCCGCCGGCGCCCGTCATTACGATCGGTACCGGTGAGAAGATAAAAAATTTCGATACGCTTTGCTACATCTACGATCAACTGATAAAGCTCGAGGCGGATCGTTCGGCGTTTATCGTCGGGATCGGCGGTGGAATCGTCTGCGACATCGCTGGGTTTGTGGCTTCCACCTATATGCGCGGCGTGCGCTTCGGGTTTGTGTCGACCACCCTTCTTTCCCAGGTTGATGCCAGTGTCGGGGGTAAAAACGGGGTCAATTTCAGCGGCTATAAAAACATTGTAGGTGTTTTCAACCAACCGGAATTTGTTATCTGCGATCTGGATGTTTTGGGTACATTGCCCCGGGAGGAACTTAGCTGCGGGTTTGCCGAAATTATCAAACACGGCGCGATTGCCGATAAAACCATGTTTGATTATCTTGAAAAAAATTCCCCTCAGGCGCTGGCGCTGGATTTTAACGTCATCGAAAAACTAGTTTACGATTCGGTAATCATCAAATCATCTGTTGTCAGTCAGGATGCCAGGGAAAAAGGGATACGCCGCAAGCTCAATTTCGGCCATACCTTCGGCCATGCCATTGAAAAAACCTTGCAGGTGCGACACGGAGAGGCCGTCGCAACCGGGATGGTCCTGGCATCCGCACTGTCGGTAAAACGGGGGTGTCTGAAGCATCGAGATGCAGATCGAATTTCCGGATTGCTTGAAAAGTACGGACTGCCCGTGCAGCTTCCCTATGACAAAAGTCAGGTGCTCGAGGCCCTCAGAATGGATAAAAAGCGGGAAGGGGAGTGTATCAAATTTGTCTTACTCCCTGAAATCGGCCGGGCGTTTGTTGATGATGTTCCCATTCAGGAGTTGGAAGCGCTGATCAATAAATAATTGACTGACGTATCGAAAAAACTACTCGAGCATGTCTGTGGAAAGGAAATGCAGGCCATCCATGAAAAAACCAGTCGGGGAAGGTCGAACAAAAGACACCGGGCACACGGATATCCCGATCCTTCGAAAGCGAGTCGACGCCATTGACGATCAGATCCTTGAGCTGATCAATCAGCGGCTTTTAGCCGCCCGCGATATCGGCCGGATCAAACAACGTGCCGGGACGGCGGTGGTCGATAGCCGGCGCGAAGGCGAAATTTTTCAAAGACTTTTGTCTCTGAATAAAGGTCCGTTAAAAACCGGTGGGCTTTTTCGCATATTCGGCAGCACCATCATGTCCGGGCGCGAGGTTCAAGATATGCACGGTGCGGTGGAAGCACCGCCGGTATACGCTATTTTCGGAGATCCGGTGGGCCACAGCCTCAGCCCGGTTATGCACAACAGCGCCTTGGCCCAGACAGGCCACCAAGGGGTCTACCTGGCCTTCAAGGTCAGGGACATTGCCGCAGCCGTTGGCGGTATCCGGGGGTTGGATATCCAAGGTGTCAGCATCACGATCCCACATAAGGTCAGCGTGATGAGATATCTGGACGAAGTCGATGCATTGGCTGAAGAAATCGGTGCGGTGAATACCATTGTCAACCGGCAGGGGATTCTCCATGGTTACAATACGGATTGTCCGGGGGCCGTCAAGGCCTTACTTGAAAAGACGACCATCAAAGGAAAACAGGTTGCAATTGTGGGTGCCGGCGGCGGGGCTCGGGCGATCGGGTTCGGCATCAAGCAGGCCGAGGGCAGGATCACTATTATAAACCGCAGCCGGCTAAGCGGTGAAAAACTTGCAGGCGATCTGAGTTGCGATTTCAAACCCCTCGCGGAAGTCAGGAAGCTGGACTATGATATTGTCGTCAATGCAACCCCGGCCGGAATGATCCCCCATGACGGCAGCACCCCGGTGAAGCCGGAGCTTCTGGAAGTCGGGACGGTTGTTATGGACACGGTATACAACCCATTGAAAACCCGATTTTTAAGAGACGCTGAAAACGCCGATTGTATGACCATCGACGGTGTGTCCATGCTCGTCCATCAGGGAGCCGTCCAGTTTGAGTTGTGGACCGGTGAGAATGCACCGGTGGATGTCATGCGCCGAGCAGTATTGGATGAACTGTCGAACTGTTAAATTTCAACGACTAGGACATGAAGGTACCAAAAAAATGTTATGATCGAAATAAACCCGCACATGATAAAAGACCATTGTGAGGTTGTCGTGCCCGGCTCCAAGAGTTACACCCACCGGATTCTGATTGCTTCGGCTCTGTCGGACGGCCGGTGCCGGATCGAAAACGCCCTGATCTGTGAGGACACCCTGTTGACCGTGGAGGCTTTGCGGCAGCTAGGGATTCAGATCGAGGAAGCATCCGACAACCGCCTTGTCGTCTACGGTGGCAGCGGTTTGCTGCGACCGCAAAAAGACCGAATTTATCTTGGAAATTCAGGCACATCCATGCGGCTGCTGACCGCCGTCGCTGCCCTGGCTGAGGGGACCGTTACTCTAATCGGCAGCGAGCGTATGGCCCAGCGGCCCATCCAGGCACTCATCGATGCGTTGGCACAGATCGGGGTTCGTGTCATTTCAACGAATCGCAATGGCTGTCCGCCGGTTGAAATAGAGGGCAATGCCGTCAGCGGCGGCGCGGTTGCCGTCAATTGCCGGGCCAGTAGTCAGTATCTTTCGGCCTTGCTGCTGATTGCCCCATACACCGTCAAGGGGTTAGATATTACGGTCACGGAAGGACCCGTATCAAGACCCTATGTGGACATGACGGTGGATGTTATGGCCGATTTTGGCGTGACGGTTGACCGTGAGAGCTATGACTTTTTTCAGGTCGCCGGAAACCAGTCCTACCGGGCCGGGGAGCACGTGGTGGAATGTGACGGGTCCCAGGCCGGGTATTTCTGGGCTGCCGCCGCCGTCTGCGGGATTGAGGTCAAGGTCAAAGGGGTCTCCGAGGCATCCCACCAGGGGGATGTCCGTTTTGCAAAAGTCCTGGAATCCATGGGATGTAAAATGATATCCCGGCCGGACGGCATTACGATTCACGGGGGTAACCTGAGGGCCATCGAAATTGATATGGCCGATATGCCGGATATGGTACCCACCCTGGCAATGGTTGCCGCCTTTGCCGCAGGAACCACGGTCATTCGAAATGTTTCTCATCTGAAATCCAAAGAAAGTGATCGATTAACCTCGGTCGTCAACGAATTGGTTAAAATGGGGGTCGACGCCCGCTGCAGCCAAGACGAGTTGATCGTCACCGGCGGCAGGCCGCATGGCGCTGAGATCGAAACCTACGGCGATCACCGCATTGCCATGAGCTTTGCGGTGGCAGGACTTGCCGCCGGGGGGGCCACGATCCGGGGTGAAAGTTGTGTCGATAAGTCATTTCCGAGGTTCTGGGAAGTATTTAAGGGGTTGTATGAGACCTAAGCGGACACGGATGACTTTAGGTTGGATGCGATTGCGATTTTTATCATTGAAAACCTTAATCGGTTAGATCCAGATAAATATAGAAAATAGACATATTAAACTGTTGAAATTGGAGACAACATAAATGTCAAGTAAATTGGGAACCTTGTTCAGAGTGACGACTTTCGGTGAGTCTCACGGTAAGGGTGTCGGTGCGGTCGTGGACGGATGTCCTCCGGGATTGTCTATTGGTGAAAAGGACATCCAGCCCCAGCTTGACCGTCGCCGTCCCGGTCAGAGCCGGCTGGCAACCGATCGCAATGAAGCCGACCAAGTCACGATTTTGTCAGGCGTCGAAAACGGTCGGGCCCTGGGATCACCCATTGCAATGTGTGTGGCCAACAAAGACCAGCGGCCGGGTGATTATGTCGACATGCGATCCATTCCCCGCCCGTCCCACGCGGATTATACTTATCAGGCGAAATACGGCATCCGGACGATGAGCGGGGGAGGGCGGTCCAGCGCCAGGGAAACTATCGGGCGTGTGGCCGCAGGCGCCATCGCCGAAAAATTTCTTTTTGAAGACTACGGGATTGAAATCGTGGCCTGGGTGACTTCGGTCGGTACCATTGTGGCTGCTGATGTCGATGAAACCCGCATTAGTCGGAAGCAAGTGGACGACACTGCGGTGCGTTGTCCTGCCAAAAAAGTTGCCGAGCAAATGATTCGTGCAATCACGGATGCCAAAGAAGCCAACGATTCTTTGGGCGGCATCGTATCCTGCGTCTGCCGCAATGTTCCGGCGGGACTTGGGGAGCCTGTCTTTGATAAGCTGGAAGCACGGTTGGCCCATGCCATGCTGTCGATTCCGGCAACCAAGGGCTTTGAAATCGGTTCCGGATTTGCGGGAAGCCGAATGACCGGATCGACGCATAACGATCCTTTTGTAAAAAAAGAAGATGGGCTCGGCACAGCGTCCAATTACAGCGGAGGGGTACAGGGCGGGATTTCAAACGGGGAGCCGATTCTGTTTCGGGTGGCATTTAAGCCGCCGGCCACCATCGGCAAGGCCCAAAAAACGGTTGACTTCGCAGGCAACGAGGTGACATTGGAGGCCAAAGGCCGCCATGATCCATGTGTGGTTCCCCGGGCCGTTCCGATTGTCGAAACCATGGCTGCATTGGTTATCGCTGATCTGGCGCTCCAGCAGCGCAGCAGGGGAATTACAGAATGACGAATGGCGAATGATGACTGCTGAATTAAGGAATCCTATCGATATTTTACTCCGCAGCGGCGGATCTGATTGGGAATAAGTGAGTACAGCAAAGATGAAATTATCAGATCGCATAACGCAAATTGAAGCATCCGGCACGGTACGCTTTACTCAACTCATTCAACAGCTGAGAGGGCAGGGCAGAGACATCATCGATCTGGCGGTGGGCGAACCGCCCTATGATACGCCCGGCGTAGTTCTTGAAGCAACCAAACAGGCCCTGGATACAGGCAAGACAAAATACAGTCCGGCGGCCGGATTGCCGGAATTGAAATCCCGCCTGGCGCAGCAGTTTGACGGCTATGATCAGCGTAACATCGTCATTTCCAACGGATCGAAGCAATGCTTATATACCATGTTCCAGGTCATCTGTAATCCATCGGATCAGGTCATTATACCCAGACCTTACTGGGTGAGTTTCCCCCAGCAGGTCAAGCTTGCCGGAGGCCGCCCGGTATTTGTGGATACCTCCAACCACCAGCTGGACTGCGATAAAATTGAACGTGCCATAACCTCAAAAACCCGTGCTATTCTAATCAACTCACCAAACAACCCCACCGGTGCGGTGTATTCGTCAGAGGCCCTTGCCGGGGTCGGCAAAATTGCCCTTGAGCACAACCTCTACCTGATTTCGGATGAAGCCTATTGTCTATTTGTTTATGACGGTTATAACGCCGCGAGCCTGTTCAACTTTGAAGATATTCGGCCCTTGTTGATCATTACCCGCAGCTTTTCTAAACACTACGGCATGACCGGGTTCAGGATCGGTTATGTTGCCGCTTCGCGGGAATTTATCAGGGCCTTTAGCGTGCTGCAAAGCCACCTGACCGGCAATGTCTGCACCTTTGGCCAGTACGGAGCCCTGGCCGCACTTTCCATGGATGATCGCGATCTTGAGGATTGGCGCACCGACATGCAGCATAAGAGAGATTACGCCTGGCAGCGGGCGACGGAATTCTTTGATTGCGTAAAACCGCGGGGTGCATTTTATCTGTTTCCTGATATTTCGCGGTACTTAAAAAACGGCATGACGTCGGTTGAATTTTCAGAACGATTGCTTGAAAACTGCGGTGTGGCGGTCGTTCCCGGTGAGGTGTTTGGCATGGCCGAACACATCAGGATATCCTACGCCGTTTCAGAGGACAGGCTGGTAAGCGGATTTGATAAAATTGCAGAGGCACTATGATTGGAATCATCGGATTTGGTCGATTTGGAAAACTGACAGCGCGTTATCTGGCTGAAGAATTTGACGTGACCGTTTACCACAGGACCGATAAATCAGCGGAAATCAACCGCACCGGTGCCCGTGCGGCATCTCTCGAAACCGTTTGCCGGCAGGATATTGTCATCCCCTGTGTTCCCATTTCAGTGTTTCGAGAGGTCTTGCAAGACATCACACCCCTGCTCAGACCGGATGGTCTGATTGTCGATGTGTGTTCCGTCAAAGAATATCCGGTTCGTATAATGACCGACCTACTGCCCCAGACCGTGTCGATTTTGGCGACACATCCCATGTTCGGGCCGGACAGCGCATCCGATTCGCTGGAGGGCAGAAAAATTTGTTTGTGCAAGGTGCGAATCGCAAAAAAAAGCTACCTGAATATCAAGGCCTATTTGGAGTCAAAAGGGTTGGTTGTGATTGAAGCGACGGCACAGGAGCATGACGAGCAGATTGCCACCAGTCTTTCCCTGACCCATTTTATCGGCCGAACATTGTCCGAGTACGGCGCAAAGCAACTCGATATCGATACGGAAGGTTACAAAAGACTGCTTCACATTCTGGAAGTCGTCGAACGCGATACCTGGCAGTTATTTGTGGATATGCACCACTACAATCCCTATGCCAAAAAGAAACGGGTTGCATTTATGGATGTCATGCTGGATATAAATTCCAGATTGGAAATTGGTGATTTGGTTGACTAAGTTGATTAGTTGAATTGGTGACTAAGTTGATTGAGTTGAGTCGGAAAAAATTAATGAATGATAGTGTTTTTTTTAAACAACCGCCCGCTCATTTTGCTCGCTTGACGGACGCGGATGGACGCAGAAATTTTGTCTGCGGATTGTCTGCGGGTGTCTGCGGTTAATATAATGAAAGGATTAGAAGCAATGCCGGAAAATCTTATCAGAAAAGAATCCTGGTCATTCACAGACCCAATCTGAACATGCTTGGCAAGCGGGAGCCCGATGGATTACTACTCGGGGCAGCGTGGCGGGCGATCCTTTGTGGCGATGCCTGTTCTCTCGCTGATGTTTCTTGAAGATCTTTGCACCGCATACGCCTGGTTGCACCTCAAAGGCTACAGTCTGGAAACGATCGATGAATATATTACCATGCTGCGCTACAAGAAAGCTGCAGATTTTCCGGATGGACGCTATCCCCCACCCTTAAAGGCTTTGAAGATTCCCCCCAACGCCTTGGCCGAACGTGCCGTTGACGACCTTTCGCTTCGATTCCGCAATACGGCCTATGCGTTTATTTTATTGCATGAAATAGGGCACATCTTATACGAACATCGCGGCTATAAAAACATTTATTTTGGTGAACTCGCCTGATGATTAAAGTATTCAAATTTTAAAAGACATCTTTGCCCGCCCCTTATTCCAGAGCTTTTCAAAATTCGTTCCTGATTCTCCTTTCCTATTAATATTATATTTTTTTTTAAAAGATCCACTTTTAACCTGCTGAATTTTTGATTATTCTACTCAAGTATGCGATCCGCAATGCCGATATATGACTTGGATGGATCGGCCATCGACGGGAGTCATTCAACGCACGATATACACTATGGAATCTTGGGTGCATTGAGGATGAAATCATGGAAAAAATTCAAAGATTTGCAAATGCGGTGTCTTCTATGATCGCAGTGAATTGTTCTGAAATGAAGATCAGCAGCAATCCGGTGGAAACCCTTGTTGCGTTTTCCATCGGGTCCGGGATCGGGATGACGATCTACGACTTGGTCGGTGGTGTCGGTGGGGTTTTAAACTTCATTCTGCCGGACTCCACCAGGGCTAATGGCACCAGTCCCGCAAAAGCCCCGTTTATGTTTGCCGATACGGGGATATCGGCTATTTTAAAGGCGCTATTTGATCAGGGGGCGAAGACCGAGAATTTGAAAGTTGTCATTGCCGGCGGTGCTCATGTCATTGATCAGACTGGGATTTTCAACATCGGCCAAAAAAATCTGGATGCCCTCAAAACAAATTTGGGTGACCATAATATAAAAATTCATCATGAAGCCATCGGCGGAAGCAAAAGCAGAACCATCAGTTTGGAAATCGTAAGCGGCAAGAGCATCATCAAGACATTGGGGGAAGGAGAGCAGAAAGTATGACCAACCTCAATGACATCATTGAACGGATCGACCTGCTTGCTCCGATCCCGGCGATTGCTTCTCAAATTATGACGAAGTCCCAGGATCCTGGTAGTTCGCTGTCCGAGATTGCCGAACTCATTGCCAACGATCCGGCCCTGACGGCGAATTTATTAAAGATATGTAACTCTGCCTATTTCGGCCTCCCCCGCAAGGTGGAATCCGTAAAAGATGCCGTCACTTATGTCGGATTGGATCAGATTGTCGAACTTGTTTTAGCCAACGGTGTAGCGGATAACTTCAGCAAAGGACTGGAAGGCTACGGCCTTGGAGAAGGTGAACTCTGGCATCATGCTGTTACATCGGCATATGTCGCTAAAAGCCTGGCACAGCGCTATGGGGTTTCTCAAAATAAGCATCTCATCTATACCGCTGCACTATTGAAAGATATCGGCAAGTTGATTTTGGGGCGGTTCGTTGCGTTTTCATCTGAAAAAATTAATATCTTGGTGCATTCCCAGGGATATAGCTTTAATGATGCCGAGAAAAATGTCATCGGTATGAACCACGAAGAATTGGGAGCAATGGTGGCGGAAAAGTGGTCTTTTAGTGAAAAACTGATTTATATCATACGCCACCATCACCTGACGGATGAATCTGCGCAGCAGGATCTCGAGACAACACTGATTTACCTGGCCGACATCATTTGCATGATGATGGGGATCTGTGCCGGAACCGATGGCTTAAGTTACAGGTTTTACAGTGATGTGTTAAAACGAATAAATGTGTCTGAAAAAGATCTTCAGGGAATTATCGCTGAAACGAGTGAGAATCAGCAAAAAATCGAACAATTGTTGAAATTGTTCTGACTAAAATAGACGGATTCAGAATTTCATTTTATTAAATCTGAAATCATGAAGGGTTCTGCTGGTTCTATAACGATTTTTAATTTGAATTTTGGGAGGTGTCACGATGCAAATTGTTATCGGGCGTACCACAAACGTTAATGTCGAAAAATCTTCAAAAACCAGTTCGAACTATGCCCACAAAAAGAAAAAAAACGAGGACAGGCGCAAAAATAAGCAGGATCGGCGGAAAAGTGTCCGGGACGGGGTGATCGTGTCTCTTTCCTTCAAGAAGGATCGGCGGGTTCATAAGGACCGACGCAGAAAAATTTCCAGTTGAGGCAATTTCCCACCGCCGGATCCGGGTTAGGTTTTAGGATCGTCGGATCTCCTGTGGTTGGCTGTTTTTTTATTCATTTGTGATAAAGGCTCGAATGATCTCCTGCTGATCTTGGCGCATATCTAAAAAATTTACACCAATTCCCCGAAGGTCGCTTCTGTTGATTTTCCCCTTAAGGTCCAATGCATTGTCGGAATTCGGCAATTGAAAGGCCATCCGTATTCTTTGACCAACGGGAAACCGATGATTGCCTTTAATATAAACACCGTGCACACTGATATTGATGATAGAACTGGTAAAAGAAGTATCCCCAATTTTGCATTTTACCGCAACCAAACAATTTTTGCGGGGATTTTCTCGCATAAAGGATTCATTTTCGTCTAAATTGATTGTCTTGACGGGTTCTTCCTCAATAGGCTCCTGACCTAGTTTTTCTAAAAACTGAATTTTTTCTTCATCTGACATATCAATGATCAACTTGAACAGTTGGGTTTGGACCTTGTCCTCTATCAGTTGCTTGTAAAGGTTAAACTGGATGTCTTGGGGAAGGTCATCGATATAATTAAAAAGGCGCTCCGTAATGTTTTCCTCGCTAGGCTGGGGAGCTTGAGCAGTCATACGCTTGTTCCTTTCTTTAGGGTAAATTGAACGATTTCTTTGATTTGTCTGCAGCGATCCCGGTTCATCTCCCCCAAAAAACCTTTGAGCATAGGTTTGATTAAGACCGCTATTGCCGGGCCTGCTGCAGCAGCCTCGCCAAATCCAATTTGTTCACCGTGTCGCTGAGGAGTTCACCCAGAATTTTTTCGGCGCCACTTTTGCCCAGCACTTTCAGACGTTCTGCTTCACCGCTGACTGATTCCTTCGCGAGTAGTCTTCCACTATCTAGCAGACTGGCGTTGAAGTTCATGCGGGTGATCCATTTTCGATTGGCATAGTCGAGCTGAAATTCCGCAATTTCAATTTTGAGTTCAGGCAAAGCGCTATCGGCAACTGCTTCCGTTTGAATACCTGCATTTTTCAATCGTTGCCGGAAAACCTCCGTTAAGAGTGAAGCAAGGTCATAGGCACCAACTAGATTTCCACTGCCGTCTGCACTCAAAACCACCAGGGAGAAAGTTCCGTTAAAGTCTTTTAAGGACGTTCTAGCGTTTTCGGTGAGTAAGGCCTTCTTTGCTCTCATGTCGGAAACAGCGAGGTTAACCATTTTACCTTCCAGGGCGTTCGACTGAGATGGTAGTTGATACTGTACTTTTAAAAATGGTTTGGGCGAACAGGCACTTGCAAAAAATGCCAGGACCAATGCCGGGATTACGAATATCCACTGTTTTCTGAGCTTCATTTGATGTTTCTCCATTCGTTTATGAGGCCATATAAACCTGCTGTTATAACCAAGGGCTGAAGAAAAGACCATTATGACCAAGTAGAGTTAGTTATCCTCCACCCACGGGAGGGAAGATACCGACGCGCTCACCTCCATCCAAGGTTGAAGAAAGATTGGCCTTGATGCCGTCAATGAAAACGAGTTTGGCTTTTTCTTGGGGTATATTCAATTGCTCCAGTAAATTGCGAATACTGGTGCCCGGATTAATAGGATACTTTTCGCCCGTTTTCGGCATGAACGGTTGCAAATTCGCAAAAAGTTTGATTTGAATATGTGAATTCATTTTTTACCTATTCTTCCCTTCAATGCTAGATCTTAGTGTTAAGGTTAACTTTAGATCCTAAAGGCTCCCAAGTCAAGGGATAGTAGAGTTGCGGATCATATGAAACCAACAGACGAACTGTCTCGCCTTAGGCAAACTGGGCGTGTGAATCTTGAGTTAAGAATTTTATTTATGGAAATCTTACTGTATCTGGGTTAAAATAATTATTTACGTTCAACACAGCTACCGGAAAGACAACATTCAAAGGGAAATGTATGCATATAGACTTTAACACTGCGTTGGTAACGGGCGGTGCCGGTTTTATCGGCTCACATCTAGTTGAGGCTCTTTTGTCAGCCGGATGCAAGGTAACGGTATTAGATAATTTATCCACTGGAAATCTTCTTAACCTGGAACCTGTAAAGGACCGTATTACTTTTTATCAAAACGATATCCGTGAACTGGATATGCTGGAGAAGGCCGCCCAAGGCTGTGATGTTATATTTCATCTTGCTGCCGTTGTGGCGGTCCAACAGACGGTCAGCAATCCCGTTGAATCTGCCATGATTAATGAAATTGGAACGATAAATGTGCTGGAAGCCGCTCGTGCAAAGAAAGTACGACGCTTGGTCTTCGCCAGTTCATGTGCTGTTTATGGTGATGATCCGCGCTTGCCCAAAAAGGAAAGCATGATGCCCCGGCCTGCAAGCCCATATGCGGTTCATAAACTGTCTGCTGAACACTACGCCCGAGTTTATTTCGATCTTTTTGGGCTGGAAACCGTCAGCCTCAGGTTCTTCAATGTATATGGACCTCGACAGGATCCGTCCTCCCCCTATTCAGGGGTCATTTCAATATTTATGGCCAAAGCGGTATCAAACCAGGTGCCGGTAATATATGGCGACGGTAATCAGAGCAGAGATTTCGTCTATGTCAAAGATGTTGTCAAGGCCATACTGCTGGCCGCCACTACCGATAATTCAGCAGGAAATGCATTAAACATCGGCACCGGCAGCTACGTCCTTATCAATCGACTCTGGGAATTGATTGCTTCATTGAGCGGACGACATTTGGCGCCGAGGCATGAACCTGCTAGAAGCGGAGATATTTTGCATTCCGTTGCCGGTATGGAGTTGGCACAATCAATTCTCAATTTTAAAAACGATTTTACCCTCGAAAAGGGACTTGAGATGACGTTTGACTGGTAT
>CAMYLH010000009.1 GCA_947259065.1 uncultured Desulfobacterales bacterium | reverse complement strand
GCCGCCAAGCAAAAAAAGATCTTTGAAGATCATGGAAATGACCGAGGTGAACAGTTCATGCATGTTTTGGATGTCGTTGGTCGTCCTGGTCACCAGTCTTCCCACCGGGTTGCGGGTGAAAAAGGCGATGGCCAGATTCTGGATATGGACAAACAGCTTCATGCGCAAATCGTGCATGATCATGAGACCGGTATATTCCATGATCATTTTCTGGAAGAAACTCAAAATGAAATTGATGATTATCAAGGCTATGAAAACAGCTGAAATAACCGTAATTCCATTTATATCATTTTCGCGCAGCACGGCCAGGTCCGTTTTTTTTATCCCGGAAAGCTTGCGGTATGAAATTAGGGCCGTGTTTCCTTCAATTTTAAAGAGTTCCTTGTATGCATCGATCAGTGCCCGCTTTTGGGGATCCGCTAGATTCACCCGGATGACTCTCTCTTTGGTTATATTTTCAGCGGCGCTGTCAACAGCGACCACATCCGTCGTCGGCACGATATAGTGGTCGATGGCAATCTTGGTAACATAGGGAAGGGCCAGATCCAGGCCGGCGATCAAAAGCACCAGAGCAATGGACCCGAAAAGCAAGAGCCGGTAAGGTCGGGTAAACGGATAAAGCCTTTTCAACAGCTTTACATCATAGGTCTTGCCCAATTTGGATTCTTCAAAATATCCATGATCATGCTGCATCCAGGTCCTCTTCAATTTCCTGCAAATGATAGGTTTTGGCGTAGTATTTGTCTGAGTCCAGCAACTGCTGGTGGGTGCCGCTTTCGGTAATATGTCCCAGATCCAGGGTGATGATGCGGTCGGCGTAACTGACGGCGGAAAGACGATGGGAGACAATGATGATGGTCTTTTGCCCTGCCAATTTCCTGATCGTATTGATGATCGTCGTGCCGGTTTCCAGATCGACCTGGCTGATAGGATCGTCCAGAATCAGAATGGCATTATCCCGCAGCAGGCAGCGGGCGAGGGCAATGCGCTGTTTTTGTCCGCCGGATAGAATGACGCCTTTTTCGCCTACCACGGTTTCCAAGCCGTCCGCAAAGCCTTTAACTGTATCATACAGGGCAGCGTCTCTGAGGGCTTTTTTAAGACGGTCTTCGGGGATTTGTCGATCACCGAAGGTAATGTTTTCTCGAATGGTTGCGGCAAATAGAAACGGCTCCTGGGGAATAAAAGAGATTTGCGATCTCAGGCTTTGTATTTTCAGAGTGCGAATATCATGTCCATCCAACAGAATTCGTCCCCGGTGGATGTTATAGAGTCTTGGAATAAGACTTATAAGTGTCGATTTACCGCTACCGGGAGGGCCGACAACGCCCAGCACCATCCCCGGTTCGATATGTAAATGGATTTTGGAAAGCGTCGCTTTTTTTTCCTGGTACGGCTCGCTATCATACCGGAAGGAAACATTATCAAAAACAATTTGTCCCTGAACGTTTTCAATCGTTACGGCATCTTGACTGTCTCTGATTTCAGGGACGGTTTGCAAAATTTTATTGATACGGTCCAATGAAGCCCGACCTCGCTGGATGAGATTGGTTACCCAGCCTAGGGCCATCATCGGCCAGGTCAGCAGCCCCAGATAACTGATGAAAGCCACGAAATCTCCCGCTGTAATGTCTTGCATGATGGTTTTGCGACCACCAAGATAAAGAACGATGGCCAGACTCAAATTGGAAAAAAGAAGCATCATTGGAAAAAAGGAGCCGATAATTTTGACCAATCTGAGGTTCATGTCGACATAGTTCCTGGATGCGGCTTCCACCCGGGCGGCTTCCTCTTCTTTGCGGTGATGCGCTTTGATAATGCGAATACCCGCAAAGCGCTCCCGGATCACTTCGGTGAGATCTGAAAAAGCGGCCTGGACTGTCTGATAGCGGTGATGCATCTTTCTGCTGAAAAAGCGGGTACTGACAACGATCAGGGGCATGGGGATGAGGACAAAAGCGGTAAGCGTGACATTGATGTAGGCCATGAAACCGATGGAGGCCAACCCCAGAACGATGGCATCATTTAAAGCCACCATTCCCATGCCGGTGGCCATTCGGATTTGTTGAATATCATTGGTGGCATGGGCCATCAGATCGCCGGTCTTTATGCCATCGAAATAGGCGGCGGAGAGGCATTGAAGGTGGCCAAACAGCATGTTTCTCAGTCCCTCTTCGATTCGCCTGGCAGTACCTAAAAGGCAGCGACGCCAGATATAGCGAAAGACGCCGATAAAAATGGCGATACCAATCATGAAAAGTGAATAGGATAGCAGCTGCCATCCATCTAACTCGAATGCCGTCAGATCATCGACCACCCGTTTGATGATGCGGGGTATAAAAAGCTGGAGCAAATCGACGATGATCAGGCTGAGCAGCCCGATTAAAATTTTCGCGCGATTTTCGATAAAATAAGGTTTTATCAGATCTGAAGCCTTCATCATGCCGGTTGCAGGTCGCTGGTTGCTCGTTGCGGCTACAGGCTCAATGGTCTCTGTCGGCCGGTTACTCAATATAAGTGCAGTAATAAATAACTGCAAGTAATTTAAGCAGGGCACAGTGGCTGATCTTGAATCATTGACTTTGTTATGACAGCTTGTTATTTTAATCACTATGGAATTAGGGAGCATTGTTGAATATATCGATCGTCAAAAAATCATGTGCGCGGTTATCCTGGAAGTAAAAAATACACGGTTGAGACTGTTGACTGAAAATAATCGCGAGGTCAAACTTTCAGCCGGCCGGCTGCTGCATGAGGATAAAGCTCGTATTGATATGTCCGTAAGCCGCGACAACATGGTGAGCACGTTAAAGGGGGTTGCCGATAAACGCAAAGCGCTGATCCGCCAGGTGGACGTCAAAGACCTGTGGGAAGTATTAAATACGGAGCAGGTGTGGATCGATTTGGAAACCATGACGGAGTTTTGTTTTCCGGACAGTCCTTCGGGTGATCATGAGTCGGCCATCATCCGGGCCTTTTTTGATGACAGGCTGTACTTTAAATTCAACCTTGATAAATTTTTTCCCAATTCCGCTGAGAAGGTTGCGCGGATAGTTGCCCAGCGGCAGGAAGAGGAACGCAAAAGCAGGATTGCCGAGTTCGGTGGTGATGTGTTGAAGCGCCTGTTAAACGACATGCCGCCGCCTGTCGATGTTAAAGAGGATGATACCCAAGAAATAATTGGCATATTGAAGTCTTATTTTCTTTTTGGCGAGGACAGCCAAGAGGACGCATTGGCCCGGGCCATGATCAGCAAAGCAGGTCTGGAGGGGACAACGGGGCTTTTTCAACTTCTTGTGAAGCTCAAGGTTTTTGATGAGAACGAAAATATCGACTTGCTGCGCTATGAGATTTCAACTGTGTTTTCCGATGATATTCTGAGCACTGCGCGCAAGCTCGCCTTTTCCGTTCAGGATTTTTCCGGTGATCGGATACGAAGGGATCTGACCGCGCTGCCCCTGATGACTATCGACGGACAATCCACCCTTGATTTTGACGATGCCATCAGCATCGAAAGGGTGGGAGATCATTACCGTCTCGGCATCCATATCGTTGATGTCGGCCATTATGTTCACAAGGGCGATGTGGTCGATCAGGAAGCACTTTCCCGGGGTAGTTCGATTTATATGCCCGATCAAAAAATATCCATGCTGCCGACCGAGCTTTCCGAAGGTTTATGCAGCCTGAAGGCCGGCGAATTGCGCCCTGCCATTAGTACGATGGTGAATCTGAGCCACTCACTGGAAATTATTGACTATGAAATCCTGCCGAGTTTGATCAATATCAAACACCAGCTCACCTATTATGACGTCAATCTGGCAGCCGATCAAAACCAGGATGTGATGATTCTGCGAGAAATTGCACAAAAATTCAGGCAGAGGCGGCTGGATGCCGGTGCCGTGCAGATTTCCGTGCCGGAAATCAATGTGTGGCTGGCTGATGACGGCACCATTTCCGTCAATAAGATCAATCGTGAAAGTCCCGGTAGAATGCTTGTCGCAGAACTCATGATTTTAGCCAACTGGCTTTCGGCCAGATACCTGGCAGATAATGACATGCCGGCTATTTTCAGAACCCAGCCCGCGCCCAGGGAACGTCTTTACAGGGGAGATGAGGGAACCTTGTATCAGAACTGGATGCAGCGAAGATTTTTGAGCCGATTTGTTTTGAGTCAGCATGCGGACAAACACTCCGGTCTGGGGCTGGATGCTTATGTGACGGCGACGTCGCCGATCCGTAAATATTTCGATCTGGTTACCCAGCGGCAGATCCGTGCGGCCCTCGGTTTAGAGCAACCTTACACTTCTGAAGAAATGGACCGGCTAATCCAATGGCTCGGAGTGCCCATGCAAAATGTGTCACGGATACAATCTGGTCGACACAGGTTCTGGCTTTTGAAATACCTCGAACAATGCATCGGCGACAAAGAAGAAGCGATTGTTTTGAAAAAAATGCGAAATAATTATCAGATTCTCCTATCCAACTATATGGTTGAATGCGATCTTCCCATATCCGGTGGTTTTGTTTTAAAGCCCGAAGATCTTATTCAGGTGACCATCCAAAATGTCAGGGCCAGGGAAGACCAAATCGTGGTTTACATTGGGTGATGAAGGCAGATAACAGATGACTGAGGACAGATAACAGATGACAGATGGCAGATGGCAGAGGGCAGATGACAGATGACAGAGGGATTTGAATTCGGAATTGGGAATGTGGCCTCCGGCCCGTAGGGGCCATAGGGGCCTACGCCCCGGAGGGAATGCGGAATGGTCGGGCAGAGGGATTTGAATTCGGAATTGGGAATGCGGAATATTTTTCTTGAAAAAATAAGTATAATAAAATAATAGTATATATTAAAAATAAACCTTGTTCAGAGAGGGCACAGGTATAATGGGAATCCAAGAGCGCAAGGAAAGAGAAAAGGAGCGACGGCGTCAGCAGATTATGGTTGCCGCTAAGCGGGTATTTTCAGATAAGGGCTTTAGTAAAGCAACCATGGAAGATATCGCCCAGGAAGCAGAACTCAGCCCCGGCACATTATACCTATACTTTAAGAACAAAGAGGAGCTTTACGCCTCCCTTTCTCTCAGGATACTGCAATATCTTCTTATTCGAGTTGAGCACGTCAACGATGAGAAAGACGCCGGTCCTGAGGAAAAATTAAAAGCCCTGATGGACGCCATGTACGACGTCTACGAGTTTGATCCGCTTATCATCATCAATATGTTTCACCTTCAATCGAGCGAGACGTTAAAGAATTTATCACCTCAGTTGATGACCGAGATTAAGAATTTATCCCGCAAATCCCTGGGTTCGATTGCTAAAATCTTCCAAGACGGCGTCGATCAAGGCCTTTTTATTGACCGTCACCCGATCGCCCTGGCCGATACATTCTGGTCCTTATTTTCCGGTGTCGTGCTCTGGTTGACCAGCAAAAGGCTTATCAATGAGGAAAAGGATTATCTCAAACAGACACTTGAGCTTGCCTTCGAAGTTTTTGGCCGAGGCATCAGGATATAGGTTGAGGGGTTCAAGGTTCAGCGTTCAGGGTTGAAAAAAACCAAACAGCTCAATTTACTGACGCTCCCCAATTTCTGCGCCATCCTTTAAAAAAGCCGCGTAATTTCATCTACCTCAAACTGGGGCCATTGGGTCGGTTGCGCTTTTTTCAGTGCGCTAATTCCCTGTCCTTCCTCCTGAACTTCGCCAATACAGGTCACATCGATGCCGGCCCTGCGAATTGCCGATATCAGTGATTCACTGCCGGTCTGACGGCAACAGATCAATAAACTGCCGGAACCGATCAGGCCCAGCGGATCGATACCCAACAATCGGCAAACTTTGCGGGTTTCGGAAAAGACGGGAATGGTATCCATATCAATTTTAATTCGATATCCGCCGGCGATACTCAACTCTTCTGCTGCAGTGGCAAGCCCGCCTTCGGTGACATCATGCATGGCGCTGACCGTCCTGGATTCAGCGGCAATACGGGCTTCTGTGATGATACTGATACGCGCCAGAAATTGGCGGCCTGAATCAATTTCAGAATCGGTCATGCCGAGATTCTTCAAACGTTCACCAAATTCCCTGGCAATGATCGCTGTTCCCTCGACCGCGACACCTTTGGTCAGCAATACACGGTCTCCGGGTGCCATGTTGCGTTTATCGATCAAGTCACTTTTGGCGACGGTTCCCGCCATCATCCCGGTTACCACCGGCCGGGTAACGGCGTCGGTAATTTCGGTGTGACCGCCGCAAAGTGTGATATCCCACTGCCGGCAGAATGCTTTCAGTTCATTTATAACGTTGCGAATTTCATACGGGGTGGCACCACATGGGAACAACAGCGTGGTAAGGAGCCAGCGGGGTTTCGCCCCTGACGTTGCAATGTCATTGGCATTGACCAATACGGCATATTGGCCGATGGAATCCGTTGCAAAGGTGATGGGATCCGATTTGAGCACCAACACTTCTTCAGAAACGACGTTTACTGCCGCCGTGTCCTCTCCAACCCCCGGATTTATAAGTATTGAGGGATCATCAAAAACAAATTGATTTAAATATTCGCGCAGAAGATCATTCGGCAGTTTTCCGGGGGGCAAAGGTATGCCCTGGCGCACGATGTTTTTAAGCTCGGTTAGCCGTGACAATTGGAAGTCGGTATCCACCCGGATCTTCTCAGATGGTGCTGATGGGTCTAAATACACGGTCAGAGCCCCGACCTTACGAGCATCTCGCAGAATCGCAGGGTCCGCTGCCACGGCGATCACATGACGCACCGATAGTTTCATTTTTTGCGCCGCCAGCGCCACCGCATTGATATCCGGGTCGTGAGCATGAAGGTCTTCCCGGCTTATGATTGTATCGAAATCCGAGATGCTGAGGGTGGATACATTGGCCAGCCTATTTTGAACGGACGTAAGGCTATCGTCGCTGATGATAGCCAGACGAATGTTCTTCGACCGCAGGTACCCTAAAACTGCTTCGGCAGCGAGGTTGGCAGTTGGGGCTTTTATCGCTGTTGCATCATGAATATTCGGATTCATCAGCGTGCCTTCGAGATGGAAGGCCACGGCCTTGATGAGGATTGCGTCGTTTTTCATACTGATATTATGAATTATCCCTTTCTGATTTTAGGCATCAGAATCCCCGATAAAATCCAGGAATTTCTTAACTGGTTGAATTTGTTTTGATTGTTGATTTTATTAAACTCGACGTCCATTAAATGTATAGGCTATTTATTTAATAAATACAATGGCGGGCACAGTAACAGAATCCGACCTGAAAAGCCAGCGCCATCGTTCTACATCAAATAACCGGTAACGACGCACCTGTGACATCTACAAAACCGCCGATGTCTTATTTGTAAAGCCAATCTGAAGAATTATCTCACTGAAAAATGGAGATTATGTTACGCTGCATCTTAAATTCAATATCAGACCCTTGACAGACAGGCGTTCAAATGCCAAATTTTTTGTTATGAAAATCCTGCTGGTATATCCCTATTTTCTCGAAAACCGGGTGCGTACGGCCGAAGATGTGCGGGCCGTGCCGCTGGGGGTGTATTATGTGGCCTCTGTTTTGAAGGAACATCAATATGATGTCGAGATTTTAAACTGGCACAACATCAATACGAGGCCCCATAAAATCAGTGAGGTGCTGAAGGCGGAAAAGCCTGATGTGATCGGCTTTTCCATCCTGCATGCCAACCGCTGGGGCGGCATCGAAATTGCCAGAATTGCCAAACAGATCGACCCCCGCGCAACCATCGTGTTCGGCGGCATTGGGGCCACATTTTTATGGGACCATTTTCTAACCCATTTTCGCGAGATTGATTATGTGGTCATCGGCGAGGGGGAGTACACATTTTTAAATTTAATTCATTACATTGAGTCCGATCGTACCCAGGGGCTTGAGACCATTAATGGAATTGCGTTTCGAAAAGACGGCCAGGCCGTCCGGACGCAGGCAGCCGAAGCCATCGGCTGCCTTGATGATTTGCCCGTTCCTGCCAAATATTTTTCATATCAGCACCTGTCGTTGACTCGTGGTTGTGCCGGAAAATGTAATTTTTGCGGATCTCCCCAATTTTGGGGAAGCCATGTCCGCTTTCACTCAGCTGACTACTTTGTTAATCAAATCGAACGGCTGTATCGAAAAGGCTCCCGTTTTTTTTATTTTTCAGATGACACCTTTACGATCGACAAGAAACGGGTGATTGATATATGTAAAAGAATTATTGAAAAAGAGCTGGATATCACCTGGAACGCCATATCCCGCGTGGATTATGTCAGCGAAGAGATCCTTTACTGGATGAGAAAAGCCGGCTGTATTCAGATCAGCTACGGCGTCGAAAGCGGATCGGAAAAAATAAGAAAGTTTCTTCAAAAAAAAATCACCAATGCCAAGATCCAAAATGCCTTTTCCCTGACCCAATACTACGGTATCATGGCACGCGCCTACTTCATTTACGGTTGTCCGCAGGAAAGTCGAAAAACTATAGATGAAACCATTGCGCTGATCGAAGATATCAAACCGCTGAGCGCCATTTTCTATATTCTCGACATTTTCCCGGGAACCCGGCTTTATGAGGATTTCAAACATCGTCTGGGGGTTACCGATGATATCTGGCTAAATCGGACGGAAGACATCATGTATTTTGAGACCGATCCAGATTTAACGCAGGAAATGATACTCGATTTCGGACAAAATTTGAGATCGGCTTTTTATGAAAAACTTCCAGAATTTGCTGAAGCACTTCAGTTAATAGACAGAGAAGACCTCTATCCGTTGCACGCGAGTTTTTGTTCCAGGCTTGCCATGACTTTCAATCATGGCGATTATAGCCAAATCGGTGCCATAAGACACAAAGACAGCATTGCTGAAAAATTGTACCGGCGCTCATTGACGTATTATCCCAATGCCAGGGCATATCTGGGACTCGGTATTTTGTCCCAGAAAAAGGGCGCCTACCGTGAATCATGTCATATCCTGTCCCAAGGACTATCCCATTTTCCGGAAGATCCCCAGCTTAACATTTGTATGGGAGTCAGCCTGATGAACCTGGGAGAATTTGAGAATGCTTTGTCCCATTTCCTTGGATTTCAGGATGTAAAAGAGGCGGTGCATTTTGCGGCCGAGTGTTACAAGGCTCTGGGGAGAGAGAACCCGAATAACAACTAAGCCCTAAATTAAGCAGGATTTTTTGACGGGGTGATTGCCTCATCGCCTGCTCTTGGAATGGTTATTGAAATTCCCAGTGTAAAAAGGGTACTTGGATCATTGATGTCCGCCATCTGGCCGGGATTGACCATGGGAAATGGACTGGATGCCAGCAAAGTCAGTCACGATCCGAAGGTGGTCAGTGCCTATGAAAGCGACCCCCGGGTGCACGACCGTGTCAGCGCGCGCTTATTCACCGAATTATTAGCCGCTATGGAAACCGTGCATGCACAGGCTTCAGGTTTGACGCTTCCGATTTTGCTGCAGGTGGCTGGTGACGATCATTTGGTGAGTGCCCGCTTCTCCTTAAAATTTTATAAAGTACTGAACCTCGATGACAAAACCCTGCATGTCTATGATGGACTGTATCACGAGATCTACAATGAAGCTAAGGATCAGCGAAGACGGGTGCTCAAGGATCTGGACGCTTGGTTGGAGAAACATATCATTCCAAAATCTTAAACTCAATCGGTTCTTTTAAAGTCGGTTGAATGGCGACGGGGCCGATGATCTTATTTCCGGCGGGAATTTCATTAGCCGTCGAGAACTTTGATCTCCCAGCCGCCATTGTTCAGTATATTATTCTGCGCGATTCGGACCTGGCTGTTTTCCAGTAAAATCCCTCCGGAACTGTTTTCTGTAATAATGGAACCCTTGATCAAAAGCTGAGTCTTGCGGGCTGCAATCCCTGATTTTGTCGATGTTCGAACTAAACTGTTTAAAATCTCAGCCTTGCATTCTTCCATTGCGATGCCCCAGTCATTGTCCTGAAACCGGCTGTTATGAATGGAGATATTTGAATGAGACGCTCTGAAGCCAAATTCTGCATTGGATATCGTGCAAAAGCTGATTTTATTATCGGATTGGCTGCGGTCCAAAATGATGCCTTTCCAGCTTGTCATGCTCAGACTGGACAAACGGACCGGATCATCTCTGGTCCCTAAAATTTGTAATTCACCTTTCACAATCATTCCAAGGCTGTTAAACCATATCACCGTTCCCGCATTTATGGTGAGCTTGGCATCGGGTTTAACCACCAACGCATCTTTGACAAGATACGGGCTTTTTTCGATATCCAACACATAATCGGTGGTTATCACGGCCGGCAGCACAGTGGGTTTACCGATCTTGACCGGACCCAGGGTATCTATCCATTGGCTGCCCACACCTGATTCTGCCCTGAGATATCCAACCATTCGACCATGGGGCAATCGATCCCGGTCTTTAATGCGATAGGCGCCGATGTAGACACCCGGCCGTTTCTCTTTCATGGGGAGGCTCTCGATAAGTGGCGGAACGCTCCAGCTGGCGATTTGGTTTTCTTCGCCGATCATTGCCACTTTCAGATATTCCCCCGGTTGAACCAGCTTGCCGGCGCCGTTATGAACCAGGGCTTGAATTTTAGGCGGCGCCTCGCTGACCGCGGGCGGGTTCGGGATTGTCGCGACCATCTGCATGCACAACTCAGCAGCTGCTTTCATATGAGAGGCCTGGTGATGACTGATAGCAGTTTTGACGACAGTCGTCGCCAACCCGATGGGGCTTATGGGCAAATCCCCTTCCTCTAAATGGATGGTGTGTTTGAGCTGCCACAGTACCTGACCCGAATTGCATCGAACCATCCGTGCTTTGAGTCCGGCCTGATTGTCGGAATATAAGAGGGCATACGTTTTACCCAGACTGAGAACCTCTCCGTAAATAACGGCATCCACTCCCAGCAACTGGCCCAGTTTTTGCGGCGAAATATCTTCCCCGGCGATTATTTCGGCATATAGATGATTGATTTTCAGGTTATCGTCGATGACATACGGCTCAAGGTCCAGGTAATTCAATGAACTGAAAAAATTATAAAACATCTTGCGGACAAGGTCACCGGCTTCAGGATTGGCTGTTTGGTTATCAAAGGGTAATATAGCGATTTTGGTTGGAAGCTGATCTTCCTCAAGTACTGCCGGGGCAGGCGGAGGTTGGAGCATCCGAAGCATACAGGATGTGTTCCCCGTGAGAATAAATAAGCCTAATATTACTGCGAAAATAACGTTTTTCATTCAAGCCTTGAATCACCAGGGTTTTTCGGATTCGATTTCACCCTGCTGGTCCTCGAAAAGGTATTTCATGATCCAGGTACTTTCGGTCCCCGACTCTTCCAACAACCGCTTGATTTCTTCCTTCTTTTCGGTCTGCTCAAGATGGTTATTCTTTTTTCCCTTCACCATTTTTTCTGATGAAGTTTTAGCAGACCCGGCTTCTTGGTTCAACACCCTGGCCTCTGTCAATTTTTCCCGGCAAATTATCATTTTATGATTTATTTCTTTGGTCTCGGTATCGATCAAATAATAGCGTTCAAAATAAGATAGAGCCCGAGGCCAATTTCCTTGTAAAAAATACTTTTCACCGTTTTCACGGTAAAAAGACTTCATCTGGCCGATGCGTTTCAGCGCCAGCCCATTTCCGGGTTCCAGTGTCAGGGCAGCTTGATAGAGAAGATAGGCATTTTGATTCACCGGTTTGAGATAACGCTGAGCTCGAAAATGGGTTTCAGCCTCCTTTAAAAGCTGTGCCAGTGTTTGATCTTTACGAGGTCGTTTCTGGTGGGCCAACCAAATTCGCCCTATGGCCTTGTGTGCTTCTTCGAAATAAATGCTGTCTTCTTTAATGGATGCATATTGCCTTAGGGCCGGCTGGAAGTCCGTGGCCAATTCAAGACGTTGTGCCTGTGTTAAACGATAATAATCCAGCCGATCCCAGAGAACTTCCGATTCTTTGCCGGCACCATATTCCACCAGGTATGTCTTCAAATATTCAATCACCGCATGGAGGTCTTCGGTTTGAGCCCTTTGCTGAATAATGGCCAGGGTTGACTCAGTCAGAAGTTCCTTCGCCTGGTCCCTGTGCTCCGCAGATAGATTCAGGTCTAATAGATGTTTTAGGGAATTTTGTGCCGACAGGTATTTTCCCAATTTGATCTGTTTGGAAACGGCGGATAGCGCCCAGTTGACTTTTAAGGGCGTATAGGCCTTAAAATAAGATAAATATCCCACCAAAATAATCAGCAAAGATACGACAAACCACATACCCCATCTCGAATTTTTAGCCTGGGATAGCATTTTGGTATCCAGTTTTTTTTCATCCTGGGCTCGATCTGAAATAAATGCCAGCGTCGCAGAACCGATCCTTATTTGATCTCCGGTGTAAAGTCGTTTTTCGGTTACTGGTTTATCATTTAATAACAGCGGGTTAGTTGTGCTTACATTTCTAAGGATAAATCCGTCTTGCGTGTTTTCAATCACACAGTGCTTACGGGAGATCAAAGGATCAAGCAGATTGATATCGGCCTCCACAGAGCGCCCGATGACAAGCTTGGTTTCCTTGAGCGGGTAGATTCTACTTTCGCCCGAGGCTGTTGTGCAGACCAGCCGAGGTCCGATTATTTTTTCCTCTGTGCGGGACATGACCATGGTTTTTGCTTCCAGTGGAACATCCGCGGATATTGCGTTCGAGTCTTTTTCTTCCCGATTTATTTCTGTCATGATCTCTACCTGAAGTTGGTTTGAATTAGATGGATCAGCACAACGATATACGGTTTTTATCGGCATTTTTTGGCCCAGCTTTAGTGAATATTTCCCTGCAATAGATTCCAAGAATTCAAGGGATTCGAGAATTTTAACCGGAATCGTGCAATAAAAATGCTGATAAGTTGATATTATTAACAACAGGAGGTTATGGAAACGATAGAAAAAGATCTGAATATGTATCAGTTAAAATGGATGATCGTCATTCCATGCTCAATTTTTGTCATTATAACGTCGCTGATTCTCCGACTGCCAGGACTTCGGTTGTCGTCATCTACCAGGGCCATATCCCTGCGAGATACTCTAAACTTGGCCACAAATCTTCTTCCCGGTGGGGTTCGAGGGTGATTATAGGGGGCGAAATATTATTTGACTTCAAATAGTTGAACAAGAGTTTAAATTCGATGGTTCCAAGCCCTATTGCCAGATGCTCATCATTGCTGCCGTGGTTGTCATGAAGATGAAGTTGTCTGATATACGGGCCTAGCGACTGCAGCCATCCCTTAAGATCGGAGTTTCCGAATGCGGATAAATGGCCGCAGTCCAGGCAAAAGCCGACATTGAGGTTTTTAAGGCGATCAAGGAGGACGCGTATATTCTGGGGATCCTTCTCATATACATTTTCGAGCATCAATCCGGCTCCCATCTCATTTAAACCGTTTGCAAGCCATGACCAGGTTTCCAGGCAATTTTCTATCCATTGCGCCTTGAAATAGCCATAGCGTTTCCAATCATAACCCGCATGGCAGACGACCGTTATGGGTTTGAAGACGGGCACCAGTTTCAGTAACTGTTCGAAGCGATTTCGGGTCAGGGCCCTTACTGCCGGATCGGTGGATCCGGCCGACAGATCGATGAACGGGCCGTGGAGGGTGACGGAAAGCGAGTGATCATGCAATATTTTGCCGATGCGTTTGAAATCTGCAAAGTCAAAACGATCCAGAGCCGCCGCATCGATACCGATTTCCGGGTTCAAAGCATATTTTAGAAATCGGTCCAGATAGGTATCATAGAGCATTCTAAAGGGAACGTTGACCTGGACTTTACGTTTAATATGCTGTGCTGATCGGCCCATTTTTTTTTAATGTCTCCAATTATAAGAGGCGTAATGCCCTCGGGTTGGGTTTAATCCGCGGCGGACGAGGGTTTAATTCCCCGCCCCTTGGGGCGCGACTAAAATTTTCCGATTGATACCCCGTTGCTTGCAGTGGGGTAGTTTATTTTCGGCTAAAATCACTCAACCCGGGTTTGATAGCTGATTGTTCGGCATCAAGGGGAATGCTCAAGTGGTATACTCCACAGTCTAACTTGGCCGTGACCGTAGTTTCTCCTTTCTCGAAGACTTTCATCATGCCTATGTTTGAGGCCAAGACGTCGGCCGTTAGTCCCTGGATTCCCCGATCTTTGGCCAGCCGGATTAGCATTCTATATAAATATGTCGCGATGCCCTTACCCTGGTATTGTTCATCCACTACAAATGCAACATCTGCCAGAGGGCGCTTCTGATCCTTTATAAATCTGGCTTCCGCAATGATATGGCCCTGACCGGGCTCCCCGACGACACCGACAATAGACATTGCCCGGCTGAAATCAATATTGACATAGCCCTGCATCTTTGAATGGGGCATCGTCTTTATGGGGGCAAAATACCGGTAATAAACCGATTGGTCGGAGAACCGATAAAAAAGGCGGCGCATTTCTTCCTCGTCGGAAGGTTTAATGGCCCGGAAGCGCACCTTCAAATCGCCCTTGAAGGTATGCTGGACGTTAATTTCTGCCGGATAGAGGTGAGCGGATTCTGCCAGAAAAATTTGGTCTGGATAAATGATCTTTTCTTTTTTGGCCTGATGTACAAGGTTTAAGCGGTCATCCGGATGTGCGATTTCAATTAAAGCCTGGGCGCGTTCCCGCACCGTGCGTCCGCTCAGGCTGGCAACGCCGTATTCGGAAATGACCATATCCACTGATTCGCGAAGGCTCAATTGATTGGGAAAATCCTCAACGGAAATCAGGATATTCGGTTTGTGGTCTCGATTCCGGCTCGGCAAACCAAAAATAGTCATTCCTCCTCGGGACAACTCGGCTCCATGAAAAAGGTCGATAATGTCACCCGGGCCGGCTGTTACGTTGCCTTTGCCAAAATGCAGTGCAATGCGGCCCCACCTTGCGTGCCGGCAGCACGGCGACAAAGCCGGGATTCTGGCCGATCTGAGCCGGAGTAAACACTTTGTCGATACCCTGAAATTCCACCAGGGGGTTGCGGTTCAGCCAGGTCATCAAATCCGGCGTGCCAAAGGCATAGGAGGTCAAGGATTTACCTCTGAAAATTTTCTTTTGCCGGTTGGTAGCGGCGCCACTTTTGACGATATCCATTACCGCATCAGTGAAAAAAGGCGTGTGGATACCAAGGTTTTGTTTGCGTACCAAATGCCGGCTCAAAGCTTCGAACAAAGGGCCGGGCGAAAAAGCAAGACAACTGCCGTCTTCAATAACGGAAGCTACGTTGGCTGCTACCTGGTCAAAAATGTCGTCCACCGGCCAGCGGCAAAAATAGATCGGCTTTTCGGTGGAACGGACAAGATAATCAAAATCCGACACATGAACAAATGTATCACCGAAAGTCGTCGGAATATCGAAGTTGATTTCGCCGACGACCAAAGATGCCTGTTCCATGGCCTGGCGCGAAACATCGACTGCCACACCGAGGCTGCAATATCCGGCTTCGTCGGGCGGTGTAATCTGGATAAACGCCACATCAATCCGGATTCTTCCGGATTCGATATATTTGGGAATCCGGGAAAAACTGCTCGGGATCAAATCCACCTGTCCGGCCGTGATGGCCTCACCGGCTACCCAACCTGAAAAGAACGTTTTCAGCCGGTAGGCATTGGTGTTTAATGCTTCCACGGATATGGCATCCCCAAGACTAACCAGCTGGATCAATTCGAGATCCTTAAGATGGGCCGAATCGGTAGACATCAGGTGTTTAACCAGCGTTCTGGGCTCACCGACGCCGGTGCCAAGGAAGATACTCATTCCGGGTTCGAGCTTTTTCATTACCTGCGCCGGATTTACAATTTTATTTTGCCACTCCGATTTACGACCATTTCGCATGATTCACCTCACCTCAAGCCGGAACATACTTGCGCCGATTTCATCGGTGTTGTATAGGTCTTTGGATATCACGAACTAGACGTTTAATTGTTAGGTAAATTTAACGGTTCCGGGGATTTTTTACCACGAAAACACAAAAATTGAAAATCTTGATATCGTTACGAATTAATAATTAGCATTTGCGGCAGATTTACAAGTTGTGGTTGTATGATAACAGAACTCCCCAAGATTTTCGAAAGCGTGCTGATTAACTGCATTGATTTTTTCTTTAGGCTATGGCCGCAACCATTTCCAGGCTATGACCGGTTAAAGGCTTGCAAAATCGTATCTCATCGCGGCGAGCACGACAACAGCAGGATTTATGAAAATACCATCGAAGCCTTCGACCTGGCTTTTGAGAAAGGTATATGGGGAATTGAATTTGACGTCCGCTGGACAAAGGACCTTCACCCAGTGATCATTCATGATCCGGACCTCAAGCGGGTATTCGGAATTGATTTATCGATCGGCGAAGTGACCCGAGACGAGTTGAAATCACGGTGTCGAGCGGTTCCATCACTCGCGCAAGTAATTGGAAGATATGGTAAAAAGCTGCATTTGATGATCGAAATAAAAGCCGAAACCTATCCGGATCCTGAACGTCAGAATAATATTTTCAAGGATTGTTTTTCTTCCCTTGAACCGCGCATGGACTACCATCTGATGTCCCTTACGCCCCAAATGTTCGATCTGATCACTTTCGTGCCGGCCTCCACGCTAATCCCCATTGCAACACTGAACATGGATCAACTCAGTGAGATGGCTTTAGAAAAGGATCTCTGCGGCGTCGCCGGGCACTATCTCCTATTAAATAGTGAAAAATTAGCAAAGCATCGTAAAAAAGGACAAGGTGTGGGCACCGGATATCCCGCGTCAAGAAACTGCCTGTTCCGGGAGATCAACCGGGGTGTTGAATGGATTTTTTCCAATAATGCCGGAGAGCTGCAAAGGATCGTAAATAGACTAGCCAGAGGCGCCGCTTGTGAGAAAGTGTGATTAAAATATTCCGTTCAACCGGGGTCAATTCTAATTTCGGTGCCCTCATCATTCACATTGCCAGCATTGATTTTGCAAATTCATCAATGGACGCGACCTGATATCCAAAATCCCGTGCCGCCCGGGCGTCATCCGGTCCGGTGTAGCCCCAGGTTGCAAAAATGAGTGAAATTGCTTTTTCTTTCTGATTAAAGTGTTCGTCGATTTCGCGCAGGTTTTTAACAGAATCATCGATGAACGCATAAGCCGGCTTCCTGAACCGCTGCATGATCTGCGTCATATTTTCGATTTTGGTGGTGCCATTATCTCCCGAATAGACATTTTCATCGCTGATCTTAAGGCCAAAATGGTTGCTGAGAGTGATGGTTGCTTCACAGTTTTTATTCGTCAGCAAAACGAGGTTTTCGATCGGATTTTCAATCATGATGCGCCAGAGGGGTTGAACCGGCGCATTGAGTGCCATCCACGCTTCTATATCTTTAGTTTTAAATCGGTTGCGCATTTCAAAGAACCGGAATGTTCGTGCGGCTACCGGTTCATCTACCTGTTGTATGATTTCGTTGTATTCTCTGGGAGTCAACAGTTTATCAGGGTCGGATTCTCCGATCTCAAGGCACCACTTCATGAGCACCGGCGCATCGCCGATCGGCTGGACATGAAACCGGTTTCCTAGAAACGACTGAAGGCCAGCCCGGGGGATCTGATTCAGCCGGGTAGCGATTGCGGGATTTAGTGTGTTGTAGGCAGTTACTGCGACCTCCCGCACGGAATCCAATAATACACCGTCAAAGTCAAATATTAGCATGGAATTCGTCATTAAAAAATAAGTCCCTTTTGTTTTCGTTAGGCCAACACGCCATGACTCAATTCATAAGCCACCGGCTATGCTCAATTCATAAGCCACCGGCTATGCCGGTGAGAATTTAAAGGGTTCTACCGTTACCGCGAGGGCATGCGTGATGGGTGCAAACTCGATCGATGCCGGCCGCCGCCCTTTATTGATCAGGTAAAATCATTTGTCCCAGCAGGGGATCTGCATCGGGTTGAATCCCTGACAGTCATAGTCGTTCATCGGATCAATCATATCCGAATGCCTGGCCAGATACAAGCGCAGCATGCCGAAACACCAGGACAAGTTTATTTTCATACCAATCGGTTGCCTGTCGAAATTATTATTGCCGAATTCGTCATCTGATGACTATATTAGAATTGATCTGCTTAAATAAAATATCAATACCGAAAAAAGGAGGACAAACGATGCCTGATGTTGATGAATTGAAAGAAGGGAAAAAGTACTACACGGATACTCCCCAAAAAACGGAAGGGTTCTTCCTAAAAGGATCCAATTCTCTGGATTGGGGTATGAAAAATCGACTTGGCCGCATCTTCAATCCCAAATCCGGGCGAACGGTCATGCTCGCCATCGATCATGGCTATTTTCAGGGGCCCACCACCGGCCTTGAAAGGATCGATCTCAACATCATGCCCTTGGTACCGTATGCGGACACCCTGATGCTGACCCGCGGCATCCTCAGAACAATTGTGCCCCCATCGATTTCCCAATCGATCGTCATGCGGGTATCGGGTGGGACCAGCATATTGAAAGAGCTTTCCAATGAAGAAATTGCAGTTGGTATTGAGGATTCCATTCGGATGAACGTATCTGCCATGGCCGTGCAGGTATTCATCGGCGGTGAATATGAACGGCAGTCTATCATCAATATGACCAGGATGGTGGACCAGGGGACTCGTTACGGTATCCCGACGCTGGCGGTAACGGCTGTCGGTAAAGACATGGCGCGGGATGCACGTTATTTCCGTTTGGCAACCCGCATATGTGCCGAACTGGGCGCTCACTACGTAAAATCCTACTACATCGAAGAAGGATTTGAGACGGTTACGGCTTCCTGTCCGGTGCCCATCGTCATGGCAGGCGGCAAAAAGATCCCGGAAAAGGATGCATTGAAGATGGCTTACAATGCAGTTCAACAGGGAGCTTCCGGTGTCGATATGGGCCGCAATATCTTTCAGTCTGAATCTCCGGTCGCCATGATCCAGGCGGTGAAAGCCATTGTTCACGAAAACGAGACACCGGAAAAAGCGTTCGATTTGTACAACACCTTAAAGCGGGAGCAATAGCAGGCAGGTCAAAAAGGAGAGAACCATTGATGATGTTCTTAAAAGGCGTTTCGGGCTGACGCCTGTCTTTTCCGTGCGCTAAATTGAAGTCATCCTAACTAGGGACAAACAGGCCGCCCTGAAGTTTGTATTTATTCACCGTCATATACAATATTTCCAGGCTTCCTCTTCGCGGATATCACGAATAATTACCAGGGCGGCAAGTGATCTTCCATACGGTACAACGCAAACATTGAGCTCGACATCAATGGCCGATCCGTCTGAATGAATCACCTTAGATTTATATATGCGGGGTAAATTCAGGCCTGCGATCCTGTTGGAATATCGTGTCGTATTTTTGATAAATTCTTCCTCGGAAATGAATTTTTTAAGGTGCGCGCCGATAAGTTCTTTCTCAGAAAAACCGATCATCTTGCAAAACGCGGGATTTGCATATCTGACTTTAAAATCTTGGATGATTGTAATTCCGTCCCTGGCGTGCTCGACAAGAGCACGATATGTATCTTCAACATCTCTGCGTTCCTGAATTTCATCATGAAGCTCGTTCACCCGCTTTTTTACTCTATTTTCTAGATTGTCCCGATAACGCTTCAGCTCTAATTGGGTCCGAACCCTGGCATTGACCACGGATCTCTTAAAAGGCTTTGTAATGTAGTCCGCAGCGCCTAGTTCAAATCCCTTTGCTTCGGTGTCTTCCGTGGTCGGCTCAGAAAGGAGGATAATCGGGATATCCTTAGTGGTTTTGTCGGCTTTTAGCTTTCGGCAGACCTCATATCTATCTGCAGCCGGAATCATGTTGTTTAATAGGATTAATCCGGGGGTATCCGCAGATGAGGCCAGCCTGATCGCTTCCTCTTCGTCAGCGGCGACTCTGATATCATAATCAGGAGCGAGCATCGTCTTCAGGACGTTAACATTATCCGGATTAGCGTCTGCAATTAATAGTAATTGTTTTGATTGCGAGCGATCCATAATGTAGGATGTGAGTCGGTTTCATTTTCAGCAGGATGATGAATAAACGCATGTTGAACCGTACCACTGAGTAGAAAATATATCAATATCCATGAGGATCTTTTCCAGTTGTGAAAATTGATTTTGGTGAATTCAAACGATCCGCTCGGTTTTGCCCTATTTAAGGCACTGTTGCTTCCGCAGCCTTGGGGCAATGTGAGCTAGTTGTCTGCTAAATACTTGGCCTGCTGGGGCAATGTGAGCTAGTTGTCTGCTAAATACTTGGCCTGCTCCTTTCCTTTTTTTTCATCGACGAAGTAAAAAAGAACCACGCCGATAATAAAGAGAATCAGAATAGAGCCAATACTCCAGCGGGATGCAACCTTTCCGACGGATATCAATTGCTCGGCGGTAGGGGAGGGCGGCATTAGGATTCGACGAACGAAGATACCGACAATGCCCATCAGGGCCGGTCCGATGATGGCGGCAAATTTACCCAGCATGTTATAAAACCCATAGTATTCCGCCGCCTGATTTTTGGGGATCAAACGGGAGTAATATGATCGGCTGAGGGCCTGGATGCCTCCCTGGACCAAACCGATGCCGGCGGCCAGAACGTAAAACTCTTCCTTGCGTGTCATCATAGTGCCCCAAACCGTGATGCCCATGTAAATGCCGATGGCCAGATAGATGGCTTTACGAACTCCCCAGCGTTCTCCCAGCTTGCCGAATCCCAGGGCGGCCGGAAAGCCGATAAATTGCACAAGCAAAAGTGCCACAATTAAATCATTGGACTCAAATCCCAGCGACAGGCCGTAGTCGACGGCCATGCGGATAATGGTATCCACGCCGTCTATGTAAAACCAGTATGCCAACAAGAATATAAATACGGTTTTTAAATGGCGGATTTTTTTGAATGTATTCACCAGTTGCTGAATACCGGCCGTGACGAGACTTTCACCTTTTTTTACTTTTGCAGCCGATTTATCTTCCGGCACCCACGCAATCGTAAACAGGGTGAACAGACCCCACCATAAGGCCACGGACAAAAAAGAAAACCGCACCGCGGCGGCCGCATCCGGCAGTCCGAATTTTTGCGGCATCAGGGTCATCAGCACGTTGAGGAGAAAGAGCAGGCCGCCTCCCAGGTAACCCATCGAGAAGCCTAAACTGGAAACAAAATCGATTTTATCTTCACCGGCGATACCCGGCAAAATGGCGTCATAGAAAACATTGGCCCCGGAAAATCCGATAACTCCCATGACATAGACGAAAATGGCCATGGCCCATTGACCTTTGTGAATCAGGAATAAACCGGCAGTCATTAAAACACCCAGATATGCAAAAAAGAGCAGAAATTTTTTCTTGGTTGAGCCCTTATCGGCAATGGCTCCTAAAAACGGTGCCATCAGGGCGACAAACAAACTGGCCAGTGAATTGCCGAAACCCAGCTGGGCCGTGCTCATATTGACGTCAACCCCGGAACTCCAATACTGCTTGAAGAAGATCGGAAAAAAACCGGCCATGACAGTGGTGGCAAAGGCAGAATTGGCCCAATCATAGATCACCCAACCCCAAACCGTTTTTTTGTTAGATTCCAAGGTAATACCTCCTAGAAATGACTATTTTCGATTGAAGATTGACTAATGAAGGCATTCTATCTTTAGATGAGAGTATTGAGTGGATTTTGTTTTTCTGAAACGATTAAACAATAACTTATTACAAAGCAGCGGTCACCAGCAGGTGGCCCGGCACCTTCCAGGGGCCATCCTCATACCCCCAGTTTTGCTGGAGGTCGCTGATTTCCAATTGGGCTTAGCGTTTCAGTGCCGGTTATTGGCCGCCATGATGCGCTGATGAAGTCTTTCCGCCCGCATACAGAAAGTTTCCAGCTTGGCATTGATAAGCTGGGGAAAGGGCGAGCCGTCGCTTTCTATGGCCAGAAACGGCAGTTCATCGATATCGCTCAGCACACTGCGAAGCTGCGTGTTGTTGGGGTCGGTGGCGATTTTATCTTTGCTGTTCATGGTTTCGTTAAGGATGGATTCCGACAGCCGGTTGGGCATGCAACCGAAGGGGCCGATGGCAATCACACCGCATGAATGGGATACCACCTCCGTCAAGGCACCGCCGACGGTCAGGATGGCTTCCCCGGCAAGATCTCTGGAGATGTAAGGCGTGGCATTGTCAATGATTGTGTCCATGTCGAGGGGTTCTGCCTGCACCAGGCCCGAAGACGACAATATGGCTTTGATGCGCTTCTCATAACGGGCCTGGAACTTATTGCGGATTTTAAATTTTACTTTTTCCAAAAAGGTCATGTCTTCGGGATTCAGGCCGGCGTCTACCATGTAATTGCAGTACAGAACCCATTCGGCTACAGGGGAGCAAACCGTGGCAAACCCCATCTGTGCCAGGCGTTCGGTTAAATACTGCCGGGATAAGGCATCCCGGCGTACAAAGATTTCACCGGCCAGGGTAATGACGGGCACGCTTTGCGGCGACCGCTCCAGGGCAATACCCCGAAAGCGCCTGGCGCTTTGATTAAGTTGCTGCTCCAGATCACCGTAATCTCCGGTTTCCATTTCTTTTAATATTTTTTGCCATTCTTCATCATACACCGCCATAGCCTTTGCGGTGTCTTTGGCATTGGTCAATAGCATGGAGCGGATGTCTTCGATCACATCCGATATGATGACCGCCCACCACCCCCTGCGTTCAAAATCTTCGCCCATACCGACATAGGAGTTCTCCGAAGACAGGGCAAACAGGGCCACATCCGGTATCTCGAGCCTTTTAACCAGATCTTCCATGAAAATATAATACTGGCCGAAACGGCAGGGTCCGGAACCGGTGGCAAAAAAATACACCAGAACCTCGTCATCGCGTTTGCCGTTGCCGATGTAGCTGAGCAGGGTGCCGGTGGTGAGAATCAGCGGCAGGCATTCCTTGCAGGTGGTGTTAGCGCGACCCAGTTTTAAGACGGCTTCGTCGGAAGGCCGATGCGCAATGGCATTGAAACCGTATCCACGCAGAACTGCGGCAAATGCTTCGGACCCATACTTGCCCATGGAAGGCAGCAGCATGGTCACCCTGGGATCGGTCATCGGCAGTATCTCACCGTGGGAGGAAATGACGCTGGCAGAGCCGTTGTTTATGACGGTCCGGGCCGGTTTGAAAGTCTTCTTTCTGGTATCAATTTGCTTTTGGGCCACCAATTGGCGGTAGGCATGGACGATGTCCAGAAATGCTTCCACCCGGGTTTCCAGACCGGCATCTGCCGTGTGGTTGTCAAGTTCTAAAGTTAACGAAGGTTTGCGGCCCATTAGATCCCGAAAATATCCAACCACGAACGAATCCGGTCCACAGGAAAAGTTTGTGATATAGGTCCCGAACAGTTGCGGGTGCCGTTCAACCTGGCGGCCGGCCTTCATAATGAGCTTCCCCATTCCCCAGTACATATGTCGTTTGGAACGCTCTTGTTCCATTTCAAGAAAATCAAGCGGGATGGCCAATATGCCTCTTGAAGCGAATTTATGAGGGATACCCTTGTGCGCTTCTTCGACGAAGCCGTTATAGGGGCGGGCAAAAATAACCACAGCAAATTTATCCGGTTCGGTTTCCAGTTGTGCAAGCGTCTGCCGACCAATGGCCTTCATTTCCGCCAGGCAGTTTTTTTGCCGGCGGACGGCTTTGTCGAAGGCACGTGTGGCTTCTTTGCGATGGATCCCTATTTGAACGGCTGCTTTCACCAACGGTTTTCTGGCATTATCCAAATCCGCGGACAGATCGATAAGCGGCGTTAAAAGCCGGGTGCCTTTCCGAGCGAGTTGATCGATCTCACTGCGAAATGTCGTCTGCAGATAAAACGTTTCGCCTTGAACCAGGGGGCATACCTGAGACTGTTCACTTGAATCTGTGTCGTTTTCAACCGGGATTGCTTTAAAATGAGGCAAAAAAATATAATCCGGAAGACTGTCCGATGACAGCAGGGCGTAAAAAAATCCATGGGTCAGTTCCACCGGGTAGCAAAAAGAGGCGTTTTGCCGGTCGATACCTTCCTGGGAAGGGCTGTCGGGCATAACGATGTCATAGCCTAGCTCGGTAAAAAAATTGGAATACAGCGGGTAATACGAATTGATCAGAAAGCTGCGATTAAAGCCGACAGTGCCTCGCCGTTGAACGCCGTTGTCCCGGGCCAGACGGGCACCGTATTTATTGAAAATGAGATCCTGGCGCAGGCGCACCAGATCCAATTTTTGAATGTCATAGCGGACTTTGTGTCGCAAATTGTAGTAGCGGTTGCAGGCGCCGCCAAAAGGGTGTTTCTTGCCTTCAATCTCGATCATCGCTATGTCGCAGCGCCGATCGCATTTTTCTTTTCCGCCGGCACAGATAAAGGGTTTTTTGTAGACCACTTCACGGTTGGCAAGGGCTTGGAGATCGAAGTTTCCTGCTGTCAGCAAACCGTTTTCAATGCGGTTTTTAACTTCTAGGGCGACACCGAAAGCACCCATCAACCCGGGTTCCGGCGGTACGATGATCGGTTTGCCCACCAGAGAAGCCATCGCTAGCGGTACTGCTTTGTTATAACAAACACCTCCCTGCATGAATACCTTCTCACCCACCGGTCGGTTGCCTTTGACTCGATTCGAATAGTTCATGCAAATGGAGTACACCAGACCGGCGACGATGTCTTCGTGGGCAACATTTTCATGAATGGCGTTTTTGATGTCCGAGGCAATAAAGGCCGCGCACTGGTCATTAAAATTGGGAGGACGTCTTCCCCTTACCGCGATATCGGCAATGTCCTCCATTTTGACGCCCAGGGTTTCCAGGGCCGATTCTTCCAGAAACGATCCGGTGCCGGCAGAGCAAGCTTCGTTCATGGCATAATCGGAAGGCACCGCGTTGGTAATGTAAGTATACTTTGCATCCTGTCCCCCGATTTCAAAAATCGTATCCACTTTGGGATCAAAATATACGGCAGCCGTCGCATGTGCGATGATTTCATTGATGACGCCATCGGTTAATGCATGCAGCCCGGCAATCTGCCTGCCGGAGCCGGTAACTCCCAAACCGGAAATGAAAATTTGTGATGGATCAACATATTGCCGCACCTGCTCGAGGATGGCGTGATAGCATTTGCGGGAGGCACCGACTGGATCGCCGTTGGTCCGCAGGTATACGGAGGCCAGCATGGCGTCATCTGATTCTCGCATCAAGACTGCTTTGGTGGTGGTGGAACCGACGTCGAGCCCCAGGATGCATATGTCTGCAGTTTGAATACGTCCGCTCTCGATGGTTTTGAATTCTACCTGGTCTGCAAAATTGTGTAAAGGAGGCAGGCTGGCAAATGTGGCAACTTCGGTCAATAGCAAGTTGGATCGGCCCGGATAGGGGGCAGTTTTGTTTTCCAGGGCCCAGAGCGCAGCTCCCAACGCCTCAAAATAAGGGGCCTCGGGTGGTACCACCAGTCCGGGGATCTCGTGTTGAAGGTACTCGATCATCACTTGGTTTTGGGCCGTACCACCGACCACCATAATATTTTTTCGATCGACCTTCTTCAGGAGTTCCAAGATTTTATTTGCCATCATTTTGCAGAGGCCGGCCGTGACCTGGGATTTGGGAATCCCCTTGTTGGTGGCGTGGGTGCAGTCTGATTTGCAGAACACCGAGCAGCGGCCGGACACTTGGTGGGCATTTTCGACGCCCGCCCATTTGGCGGCCTCATCCAGCGAGACATCCATTCGGCGCAGTTGCTGCAGAAAGAATTCACCGGTTCCCGAGGCGCACTTGTTTCCGGTGATGACGTTGGCAATGCGACCCGAGCGATCGAGGGCATAAACCATAAAGGTTTCCCCACCGGCCGAGACCACTGCCGGGCAGTCCACATCCGAAGGCTTAACATATGCGTAGGCCTGCTCGACGGCTTCCGGCTCGGGAATAGACGACAGGTTGACAAATTTACGAAATTTTCTCCCGGTGGCCGCAATTTTATCGAATGATTCCAAGTCAAGCCGGGCGAATGCATCCAGCAAGGATTGTTTAGGATCTCCCTCATGGGTATAGAGGGAATAATCTAATACTCGTGGATTTGAACGCCCGGGTTGATTCAAGTTCAGACTTCGGTCCAGTTCCAGTTGAACGATGGACAGCGTCGATGCACCCAGACATAGACCCAATGCTTTCAGTTTTTCAGTCATCCAGATTTCCTGCCAACAGATACCGGTTCAATTTTAATCAATATCAATAAACCAACCTTCCAAGATTTCATTCCCGCCAGTATGCCGACAGGTTCAGCGAGCTATCATGGCCACATCATCGCGTGAATACTCAATGACGCAAATTGACTTTGTGTTTCCTGGCGTCAACCGGATCAAATTTCTAAATTGTTTAGTTAGTAATGATTCCTAATTAATCTATATTTAACGAACTTGCAAGGGCAATAGTGTTGGATATCATGGGATATTGTAATTTAAGTTCAAATTAATCCCGATTGCCTTATTTGTCCATGAAAAATTTCGCTTGACATCTAAACGGTCGATTAATACGAACGTTTGAATCCTCATGAGGTCTACCACATGGCAAAGAGAGAAAAAAGCAAGTCTAAACAAAAATGAATTGGCCACATGGTTGAATTTTCCCTTAACAGCATACGTGCCGACAGAGAGGAGGCAGCAAGTGAGGTATAAAATTAGGTGGGGCGTTTCGGCAGTGGCTATTATCTTTATTCTATATGGCTGCATCAATCTGGGGCCCGATTATTCACAGCCGGGACTGGGATTTGAGACGCCGAAATCATACGAGTATGCGCCGACTGAAACCGAGTTGATAGAGGCCGGGGATCGCTGGTGGGAGGTTTTCGGCGATTCGGAGCTCGACCAGTTGGTCGACGAGGTCCTTAAACATAACTGGGACATCAAGCGGGCAGCCGCACGAGTTTTAGAAGCCCGCGCCCGTTATGTCCAGGTTCGGTCCGATCGATTCCCCAGCGTAGGGATTTCCGGTACCAAGGATCGGCGACAGATCGCAGGCGGAGGGTCTCAATCAGGCACTATCGTCGATACCTATGACCTGTCGGCGCCGGCCTCCTTCGAGGTGGACCTCTGGAGCCGGCTGGCGAAAGCTTCCCGAGCTGCCTGGGAGGATATATTACAGGAGGAAGAGGCGCGGCGAACCCTGGCCCAGAGCGTCGTCGCTGAAGCGATTACCCTTTATCTGGAAATGGAGGCATTGGAAAGGCGGCTGCAGATTGCCGCACAGAGTATTGAAGCGTTTCGTCTCAGTCTGCAATTTGTTGAAACACGCTACGAGCGCGGTTTGACGTCTGTCCTGGATGTGCGGCAGGCCAGACGCGTTTTAGCCCAGGCGCAAACCCTCGTTCCCCAATTTGAACAGGAGATGGGCATCATTCAGCAAGAGCTGTCCGTCTTGAGAGGACGATATCCAGTAACCCGACCGAAGCGTCTGCAACCGGAAGATTATTACCAACGGCTGGCGTCGGTGCCACCGGGGCTTCCCTCCGATTTGCTGATGCGACGGCCTGACATCAGAGCTGCCGAGGAACAGTTAAAGGCCTTGAACGAACGTGTCGGTGTGGCTAAAGCGGCGCGCCTTCCCACCATTACCTTGACCGGTGGATATGGTTGGACCAGCGAGGACTTAAATAAGCTCCTGCGGTCAGAAAATATCATCTGGAACCTGACGACCGGCCTTGTCCAGCCTGTTTTTGATGCCGGCAGGCTCAAAGCTGGACAGCGGGCGGCGGAGGCCAGATATCAGCAGGGGGTTGCCGAATATGTGCAAACTGTGCTGGCTGCGTTTGGCGAAGTAGAAAGAGCACTGCTGACCCGCAAACAGCAACTTGAACGTCGGCAGCGGGAGCTGAAATTTCTTGAGGAGGCCCGTGCGACCCAGCAGGTGGCCGAGGATCGCTATATCCGTGGCCTTGTCATCTATCTGGACGTGCTCAACGCACAGATTACGCGCTTTCAGGCGGAAGACAGTCTGGCCCTTGTTGATCTGGCAATTATGAGAAACCGGGTTGCGCTTCACCGTGCACTGGGTGGCGGTTGGGCGGAGCCTGAACCCGTGGCGGTGAAGGATGATGGTGTCTTTTTTAACTTCTAAATTAGTGCACCCCGGCGGTTTTGGTGCGGTTTTCGCGGGCGGCTACCTGCGGGTCGATTCGCCAGGTAATGAAAGGCGAGAGTGTGTACAGGAACATATAAAGAACAGCGACGTGACCGAAATAAGGTGTGAACACGGAGACAAACAACAATAACGACAGGCGGGTAAACCAGGGATGTCGGCTCATGAATCGTCCCAGGTGCAGATAGCGAATGGGATAAAAATTCATTAAGATCGCCGTAAATATCATCATTGCGCAACAGAAAATGCCCCAGAACTGAGCCCATGGGGAGGCCTCGCTAACGGCCTGCGCAAAAATGATCAGGGGCGCCACGGTCAGCATGGCAGCGGCCGGCGTCGGCATGCCTTTGAAAAATCCCGGAATTGGATTTTTATCCAAGGTAAAATAAATCAGCCGAACGAGCCCCAGAGAGGCATATCCCCAGGCGATTAGAGCCAGGGGAATTTTCTGGACGATGGGGTCTGAGAATGCCGAAAGGACGACATAAAAAATCCAGGCGGGCGCAATGCAGAAACTGACCAAATCGGCAATGTCATCCAAAATCCCCCCCAGACTGATATTGTGGGTCTGCTCATTTTCCACGGGCAGCGGCTCGGTCAGGCCCAGTTTGCGCGCCAGGGCGCCATCGAGCTTGTCGAACATGGCGGCACCGATTAAGAACAAATAAGCCTCCCGTATCCGTCCCTGGTATGCAAAAAATACCGCCAGCAACCCCATCATGGCATTCATGACCGTCAGTGCATTGGGAAAAAAGGCTAAAATTCGGCGGCGAAGTCGTTCGTTGCCCAGGCAGAGCTCGTCCAAGCAAAGGCTGCCGTATTTTCGGCAATACAGGGCAATGGAGCCCAGATTGATGACCAGAAAAATAATTTCAATGAAAAACAGACCCCGTAACGGTAGATTCCCAAACCATGAAATTGATGAGTAAATACGGGTTTGCGGCCCTTCAGGAACATAAAAGGCATAGGCGTAAAGAAGCGCTCCAACCGGGGCCGAGACGATGGTTCTCAACCGGGTAAATTCGCTGTCTTCGGGATCTTGATCGCTGCGGATCGCAAAACCGCGCATAAAATTAGCAAAGTTGTCGCGAATCAGCACGGTTACCGTTAATATCATCACCAGAATCGCGTGTAACAGTTCCGCCCTGTTAATATCCGGTGCAATCATATGGATGCGCCACATGGTGCCGACGGCAACCAGGGGAAAAATGATCGAACAAACCACTTTGTCCATAATACGGTCAGCGAGATTTGCCATGACGGGATGGGGATGAAAGCGCGCGGCAAACCATCCGTCCACGAGATCGAAGGTCATTGAAACAAACAAGAAGACGACCCCCAGGATGTACAATACCGGGCTGCGTGTCCACATAACGGCAATGGCACACAACATTCCGCCGAACACAAGGGGCGGGCGGCCGTATATCAGCAGTGCGGTGAATTTCTGTGGGATGTATTGTTTGCCCGGCATGGTTTATCGGAGAGCTCGGTTTTTAAGGTTTTCCAATCATAAATAAAATCCTCGCTCGTGTCAAGGCAGAGCTTTGTCTTCAGGAGAAGGTCATCGTCAACTCTAACTCAATTCATAAGCCACCGGCGATGCCGGTGAGAATTTAAAAGGTTCTACCGATACAGCGAGGGCATGCTTCATGGTGCAAAGCTGATTGATTCAGTTAGAGGCGATTTACTTTACCGGATAGTGCACTAAAATTCCAAATCACAATACTCAAATTATAAATAGCATCAAAATTCGAAATTCCAATGATCAAAACATTTTCCTAATCCTTTGCCTTCTCGGTCACTTTTTGATAAGGCAGACCAAATTTAAAAAGTTAATCAGTAACCTGGACTGTGCTCCAGGATTGCACATTACGAACCACAACCGTGCCCATGCCGAGTTCTTTATATAGAAAAGTCGGAATTGCCGCCGTCATTATGATGGCTTCGGTTTTTTTAAGCCGTCTCTTCGGGTTTTTCCGGCTGATGGTCATTGCCTATGTCGGAGGACGCAGCGGAGAAGTTGACGCCTATCAGGTGGCTTTTTTTATCCCTGAAATATTAAACCATATGGTTGCCAGCGGGTTTCTTTCCATCACCTTCATTCCGATTTTCTCCCGTTATTTGGCAGAAAACCAGGAAACTGAAGGATGGCGAGTCTTTTCTATTGTGTTGACCGGGTTTGGAAGTCTGCTTTTGTTGTTTATCGGTATTGCATATATATTTGCTCCTGAACTTGTGGCTGTGGTTGCGCGGGGTCGCCCGGATCCGGTTTTCAGAGAAGATGTCATCCGGATGACGCGTATCATTATACCGGCCCAGTTTTTCTTTTTTACCGGCGGGCTTTTTATGGCGGTTCAGTTTGCCAAGGAGAAATTTTTAATACCGGCCTTGGCACCGATCTTGTATAATCTGGGAATTATTGCCGGAGGACTTTTTTTGAGCTCTCGCTTCGGTATGGAAGGCTTTTCATGGGGGGTTCTGGCAGGCGCATTTACCGGTAATTTTGCAGTCCAGTATTGGGGTGCTCGAAGAGTTGGTATGAAATTGACTATGACTTTTGATTTCAAACATCCTGATCTGAAAAAATACGTAATGTTGACCTTACCCCTGATGTTCGGTCTTACCATGTTTTTTTCGATGGAGATTTTTAAGCTCTTTTTTGGGTCATATCTACCACCCGGGAGTATTGCAGATTTGGAGTACGGATTGAGGACCATGATGCTGCTGGTTGCGTTTTTTGGTCAAGCCGTGGGTGTGGCTTCCTATCCATTTATGGCTCGCTTGGTCGCTGAAAACAAAATGCATGAAATGAATCAGTTGCTAAATAATACCCTGCGGTACTTGTCATTGGTTATCCCGTTTTCGGTGTTGCTGATGGTTCTCAGACATGAGGTTGTTCTGATCCTTTTCCAGCGAGGAAAGTTTGATGCCGCCGCTACCGATCATCTCGCTGCTGTCTTAATTTTTCTTTTGGTTGGTGCCTTTGGCTTCGCCGCCAACACGATTGTACCCCGAGCATATTATGCCGCACAGGACACGCTTTTTCCGGCAATTTACGGAACAATTGCGGTTTTGCTGAGTATCCCTTTGTATATGATGGGTTTAAATGTAATGGGTACCAATGGCGTCGCTCTGGCGATTTCACTGTCTGGTATCTTTCAGGTTACCGTTTTATATGTACTATGGAATAAACGGAGCAACAACACAGGAAGCCGCAAGGTATATTCCTTTTATATAAAGATGATAGGATTTGCCGCGCTGACGGGAATTTTTTTGATGTGGTTTAAATCTGTGGTGTTAGATTGGATTGACTCCACTACGTTTAAGGGAAGCTTGATGATGTGTGCTCTAACCGGTGCGATTTTTTTGTTAATTTTGCTGGGTGCCGGTTATGGTTTAAAAATAAAAGAAATCAAGGAGTTGGTAAATCGGCTGGTGAAGAAGCGTCATTAAGATTTCAGGTTGCAACGGCCAGCAGCAGAGCTAAAACCTGAAAACGGATATCCGCAGATGGGAATAAAATTAGAGGACACGTTGCGGGTAATTTTCACCAATCCAGGATTAACTCAATTCATAAGCCACCGGCTATGCCGGTTAGAATTTAAAGGGTTCTACCGTTACCACCTGATCAGGGCGCTGCCCCAGGTCAACCCGCCCCCGAACACCGGCATACAAACCAGATTGCCGGGTTGAATGCTGCCGTCGCGTACTGCCTCATCCAGAGAGATGGCACAGGATGCCGAGGAGATGTTGCCGTATTTTTGCAGGGTCAAATAAAATTTCTTGAATGGAATTTTTAAAGATTTTGCAATGTTTTTAAACATACGAACATTGGCCTGGTGCGGTATGATCCAGTTGATGTCTTCCAGCTTAAGATGATTGTATTCGATCGGTTCTTTGATGGACTCGATAAAGCGCCTGACGGCCACCCGGAAACTCAGGTTGGCTTCAATCATGTTGAGGTAATGCAACCCCTTGTCCACGCTTTCATGACTTATGGGCGTGGTCTTTGAACCACCGCCCGGCATTAACAAATCCTGGCCTTTGGCGCCGTCGGTGTGTATATGAGTAGACAGGATTTCATGGGAGTTGCCGCCCTGGCTGAGGACAGCGGCTCCGGCCCCATCACCCCAAAGAATACAGGTGGCACGATCCTTCCAATTGAGGGTACGGGACATGATTTCAGCGGCCACTACCAAAACATTTTTATAAGTTTTATTCTTTAAATATTGCTCGGCGACATTTAAGCCAAAGATAAATCCGGAACAGGCTGCGGTCACATCAAATGTCACCGCCCGGGGGGCATTCAGCTTGGCCTGCAACCAGTTGGCAGCCGAAGGACAGCAGGTGTCCGGTGTGATCGTGGCCACGATAATCAGATCCATCTCTTCAGAGGCCATACCAGCCATTTCAAGGGCTCTCATAGATGCCTGGTAAGCCAGATCGGAAGCCGTTTCACCGGCCTCGGCGATCCTTCTTTCGCTGATACCGGTGCGTTGAACAATCCATTCATGGGTCGTGTCGAGCCCACTTTTTTCAAGATCATAATTCGTTAATATCGTTGGCGGTAAATAAGAACCTGTGCCCAATATGCGGATAGATTCCATTTTATTATCCATTCCCACTAAGTATTCAGAGCAACATCATATATTTATCAACCTCAAAAAAAAAGCGGCAGATGACTGCCGCTGTCTACAATATATGGTCTGTAATTGTCAACCTATGGGTGAGGGTTTGCACAGATGGTTCTCTTCCATGGCGACACGGCCACAACCGTCACAAACATATTTCATCGAGGCCAGTTTGTCTTTACACATGTGAGCGGCCTCAACCTCCGGGGTACCGCAGAAGCTGCATTTTTTTGCATCGCCACAAGGATTACATAAATGACCCGGCTCATTCGCCAGCGCCCCACAATTTTTACATGTATATGCCATGATGGACCTCCTTTGCAGATTCAGTTATTTTTTAAATGATTGAATATTTACTTGTTTTGTGCTTTCGCGTCTTAGTGGCTAAGCTCCTAAAATATGAGTATAAACAGGGAAAAGTCAAGGAACTCCGGATGATTCCGGCTTATCATCTGCGTTCTGTTCTTTTTTTTCAGTTTTCCCTGAAGAAAATACAGGCTGTATGATGGTGATCGGAAGTTTTAAGGTTCGTTCCAGAATGCCCAGCACGCCGGAGCCAACCGCCGCAGGATGAAGGGGTATGACGTAGGGGTCTGCTAAATCCCCTTTGGCGCTGAAGGGAATTGAAATCAGTGTGCCACCTAAAATATGCCCGATCAAAGGCAAAAATTTCACGATGCGATCCACAGTTTTTAAAGGCGCGACCAAGACCGTAAGATCCATCTTTTTTTCGGAAAGGTCGATGTTGCCTTCGCAGGCAATTCCCATTGACACGCCATCGATGGCACATTCTTGCATGATAAGTTTGCCGCCTTCAAGGTCCGCACTGATCGTTATTTTATTGTAAGCAAAACCCTCACCGATCAGGTCCGGGACTTCTCCGCGGTAAATTTCGGTAACATTTAAAATCGAAAGAATCTTAGCCAGGAGACCAAACCGATAAATTCGACCCTTCTCGGCGGTGAATGTCATCTCTCCGGTCATGGACCGTAAGAATTCATCCGGTTTGCTTTTTGATAAGAGCTGACCATTTAAATCAAACGTACCCTCTGCCAAATTCTTTTGATTGGCAAAGCAGGAAGCGGCAGGGGCGAGCATTTGATTCACGGCGGTAGGGACCAGAAATATTTCCAGTGTCTGCGCTTTAACCTTCAGCCGGCCTTGAAAGGATATGCTGCACAAAACCGCTTCATTGACAGTAATCGCCACATGGTCCGGTTCAAATGAGACATCGGCTTTCAGGGGGCTCACGGAATACGGTTCATAGTTAAAGAGATCGGCCTGAACTTTAATGATTCCCTGCAAATCCCATTTATTGAGACGGTTGTCCGGCACGTTACTCTTTTTTTCTGCATAATCGAAAATGCGATTAACCTGATCCCAGTCAATGGCGTCTGCGGTGAGGATCAGGTCCAGCAAGGTCTTATTTTTTTGTAACACCATTTCTCCAGTCAGTGTCAGAGAATTTTCCCCCCAGGTTAAATCCATTGCATTCATCCGGACCCTGTTGCGGGCAACTTGCGGGGTGGTGTCAGTGGTCAGTTGAAATGAACCGTTGTTGACCTTTACCGGATCTCCCAAGGCATCCGAAATGAGGACAAGGTCTTTCATGTTGCCGATCAAAGCGTAATGCCACCGGGCCGGTAAAAGCAAGGGACCTGTCAGGTCTATACCTGATAGATAAAGCTTTCCTTGGGTTATTGAAAAATCCTCAAAAAAGGTGTCAGTTTTGTTAAAAGACAACAACCAGGGATAGACTTGATCCGCGACGAGCACCATGGATTGGGAATGAACCTCAAAGGTGGGCGATTTCCCGAGATCAAAGCCGGCAGAAAATCGGGAAATCGTGGAGTTTGCCAATGAGGCATCGATCTCTTTTAAGACGAACCGGTTCTTGCCCCATGAGATTTTACCTTGGTCAACACGCAAAGGGCCCGGTAATCCTTTGGAGTGAAGCATGATCTGCTCGACGTCAGCGGAAAATGACACTTGTCCAAACGATGGTTTCGAAATAGGGCCACTGGCCGTCATGCCTTTAAAAGCCAGTGAGCCGCTTATGGGTTTAAACCGGTCGAGGACTGTCGGCATGTTTTTAGAAGAAAAGATTAACGGGCTTATATCTTCAAGGTGGAACAAGGCCCGGCCCGATCGGGTTGAGAACACCGGCGCTTTCGTCCAGTTAACATCGCCGGCCACCCTTTGCATGGACGATTTTCCCAGGGAGGCATCCACACCACTGAAAGTGATCTTAGTCCCCTGCCATGTGAAGTGCCCCCGGTTGATCTGCAAGGCATTGGTTAGCATTTCTGAGGTTAAGATTAGTTTGTTGACTACACCGCGAGTTTGGAAACGCCAATTCATGGGGCGGAATAATGGGCCGTTTATTGCCAAGTTATTTACTGCGACGTCACCGTTCAATCCACTAATATTGCTCATATTTTTTTTGAAAAACTCGAAGGAAA
>CAMYLH010000008.1 GCA_947259065.1 uncultured Desulfobacterales bacterium | reverse complement strand
TGGTTGCAACATTATCGCCTTTACCGGCAACAAGAATTTTACCCTAGCGAAGCACAGTGACATTGTCATCGACATTGGTGTTGAGTGCGAAGCCTGTCCTCTGGGACTGGCACCCACGGCCAGCACCACTGCACTTTTGGCCATGGGAGATGCCCTTGCCGTAGTGCTGTTGGAAAAGAAGCATTTTAAACCAAGTGATTTTAAAATGTTTCATCCCGGCGGAGATCTTGGTCAGCGGCTGTCCGGCAAGATAAGGGATCTTGTTCCCAGCGGGAAAGCTCTTCCCCGGATAGCCGATGGGGCCTCGATTATGGAAGCCGTAAAGGAAATTGAGCGTGGTGGATTGGGCACAACCGTCGTGCTGGGCCCACATAAAAAACTAAGCGGAATCATTACCGACGGAGATATCCGGCGCATGGTGGCATCAGGTAGGCAGATTTCCGAACTCACTGTAGAAGATATCCTAACCAAAAATCCTCGCACCCTGAACGCGGATTCTCCCGCCTACGAAGCCTTGAATATGATGGAACAACACCAAATTACCGTGATCCCCATCACCAACTCCGCAGGCGAGGTTCAAGGAATTTTACATCTGCACGATATATTGGGCAAAGGTGAGTTTAAATTCAACGGAACTTAACGCCGAAAAAATATGCAAAATTAATTATTAAATACCAAGAAAGAGGCTCTTATGAATATTGATTCGATTATGACGGAAATTTCTACCCTGGGTGAGGCAAAAATTCCGACACCGGTTCAGAAAAAATCAGACGGGACTGAAGACATCAGTTTTGTTTCAGACCTAAGTCGAGTAATCATCGAAGTGGATGGCAGCCGGATCAGCCAAATGCTAAAAAAATCGCAACCCCTGCCGAGTTTTGAACTGGCCGGCCCCAGAAAGCACATCTTTTTCGATCCGAGCAAATTAAAATGTGCCCTGGTGACATGCGGTGGATTATGCCCAGGCCTGAATGACATTATTAGATCAATCGTATTGGAGTTGCACTACGGCTATGGGGTTAGCAACATTTTCGGGATCCGTTACGGACTTCAGGGATTTATAGCCAGTTACGGTCATAATTTGATTGATCTGACGTGTGAGTTTGTCGTTAACATTCATGATCGTGGTGGAACAGTGCTCGGTTCCAGCAGAGGTCCCCAGGATATCGATGATATTGTCGACAGCCTGGAAAGGATGAACACGGCTGCAAGCCGGATAACCGATAAAATTGCCGACAGAGGGTTGAAAATCGGAGTTGTCGGCGTTCCCAAAACCATCGACAACGATATCTACATGGTCTCCCGTTCGTTTGGTTTTGACACGGCTGTCGACGTAGCAACCAGCGCCATCGTCAGTGCCAGTAATGAAGCCGAAGGCTACCCCAACGGTATCGGTCTGATAAAGCTAATGGGACGACATTCCGGGTTTATTGCCGCAACGGCAGTTCTAGCTCAGCAGGATGTCAACTTTGTGCTCATTCCCGAAGTCGATTTCGACCTTGAAGGGCCCAACGGTCTGTTAAATGCACTGGAAAAGCGCCTGGCTGAAAGAAAACACGCCGTGATTGTGGCGGCAGAAGGTGCAGGTCAAAAGTATTTTGAAAGTGAAAAAAACGAACGGGATGCTTCAGGAAACATCAAACTCAAGGATATCGGGATATACCTTAAAGAAGCCATAATCACTTATTTTGTAGGTAAATGCGTTGATATCTCAATAAAATATATCGATCCGAGTTACATGATTAGGAGCCTTCCGGCCAATGCCAATGATCGCGTATTTTGCAACTTTTTAGGTCGCAACAGCGTTCATGCCGGAATGAGCGGCAGAACGGGCATGCTAATCGGCCACTGGAACAACCAGTTTGTCCACGTCCCCATGAAATTGATCGCCGAAAAAAGAAAGAAAGTGAATCCAAGAGGCAGTTTGTGGCGTAGTGCTCTTGAAGCCACCGGACAGAGTTCATTAAAGAACGACTGAGAGGACAGTTATTGTTATTGGAGGCTGGAAAGCCGGAAAAATTCTACTCCAGTTCCACAAACCTTTTGCCCTTAATCCGCAAAAGGTGCATCTTTTTCAGCACATCCCCTTTTTCATCAAACTGGGTCATCCCGGTTACTCCGGGAAAATTCTCCAAATTTAACAGCTCATCTCTTATCTCAGTCCGGTACCGAACATGGGGGCTGCTGACTACATTAAAGAGTATCATCGCCGAGTCATACACCACCGCCGCAACAAAGTCTGGTGTCTCCTGATATGTTTCCTCAAATACCTTTACAAATTCCTGAATCCTCGGGGAGTTACTCTGCGGGAAAAACCCATCTGGCATTACAGCACCCTGGACATATTGATCTGCTATTTTTATTAAAGAATCGGAGTGCCATAAATTGGTGCCGAGAAGATAGACGTCTTTGATATCAAAATAGGCCAATTGGGGAATGATCTGCCCCACTTTTCCGGGTGAGTCAGGAATGAAAACTGCATCGAAATCCACAATGGGCTCAGGTTCTTCTTCCTCTTCTTGAGTCCCTTCGTTACTACCTTCTAAAGTTTGGTCATCAGATTGCCCTGAAGTCTCATCGCCTTCGGCAGCCATATCCGGATCGTTTTCCGGTTTAAGGTCTTCGGGTATTTCATAGTAGATTCCAACGAGTTTTTTTATGGGATCCATAAAATCGGTCTGGTTGGGCTTGTACGATTCTACCCCAACGACCGTTCCGCCTAATTCTAATATCTTATCCCAGAAAAGATTCATATATGTCAGGCCGTAGGTTTCTTCGGGGTAAAGAATCGCAAACCGGCTCAACCCCAAGGACTGAACCGTAAACGAGGCGATGGCTTGTACCTGCATGTTGGGAGTGATAAAATTTCTGAAAACCTTATCACCGATTTCGGGGATATTGTCTTTCTGAGTGAATGTAATAATGGGGATCCCCATTTGCTGGGCCTCTCGACCGGCGATTTCCGATGTAACAATGGGCCCCAGAATGGCAGCCACCTGATCGTGGTATAATTCTTCCAGCGCCATCATAGTTTTATCCGGGTCGGCTCCGGTATCTTTAATGATGATATTGATCGGCGGTGCGCCGCTTTGGGAACTGAATTGCGCCAGGGCCAGCTCGATGCCCTTCAAAGCACGATTTCCGAAAACCTCATAGGGACCGCTGAGCGGCAGCAAACAACCAATAGAGTAACGGTTGAAAACAGCATTTTTTTGTATTTCCTCAATCAGACTTTCGACCAGGCTTCGATTATCATGTTCAGGATAACTACCAAGAAACTCGGTTAGAATAGTTAAGGCATCATCATATTTTTCTTCCATTGCATAATCTAAGCCCAACTGAAACATCAAGTAATCCAATGGCAGATTTTCGTCCGGGTGATTAACAAGTATGGCAACATCCGTCGAATCCAGCTGGGCAATCGCCTCCTGGAGCTTGACAATGACGGCCTCATGCTCGGCTGCGGTCGCATACTCCCGTGCGCGCGAATAATAGTCGATAGCATCGATTGGAGAGCCCATGGCCATATAGGTATCTCCGAGAAGCGCGTGGATTCTGAAAATATTGGCCGCTGACTCCATACGTTGCAGAATGTCGGGTGCAAGTTCAATCACATCCTGGTAACGCCCTTCCTGAAAATAGGTAAACAGGTTTTCAACCAGAGCATCCGGGACAAATGAACTGGTGGGATATTCGGATACGATTTTCATGTAAGCAGCACGGGCACTATCTAAATCACCGGATAAGGCGTGGATAATTCCGATTTTCAACAACGCTGCTGCCGCCACCGGTTTATCCGCATGCTGGTTGAAATACTCATCGTATAGCACGGCAGCCTCAGCATAGGCCTGGGCATCAAATAATCTTTCAGCCTTTAAAAAAAGTTCATCCTCGATCTCCGCCGGAAAAGTATCGGGGGTTACACCGGGTTTGGCTGTACAGGCTGTAAGAAAAATCACCGCTAATAGACTGACGATAATATGATTTAGTTTCATAATAATAAGTGTTTTCCTAAGCCGCACGCGGAAGAAGCGTCCCCTCCCGGGCAGGCAGTAGCCCAATGTTGCAACATGAAGGATTATTATAAGTTGAAGTGGTCTCAATCCTTCGAAATTAATCTGAATTTGAGAGCATTTTGGATAAAAATGTGCCGGGAACGGATACAGTCCCGCCTCAGTCGGAAAGACAGGAAAGATCGTTGCAGCTCGAGTTAAACATCGCTCATCTATATTAAAATTAGTCTACCAGTTTACACAACATTTGAGGATTGTCAAACATTTGTTGGTCTACTCAAGATATCATTTATCGTGCTTGCTTGGACCTAAATTCCACGATTTATTAATCGATCCGCCAGATGTCTTCGTAAAAAATTGCTCGGCTTAGGTTAAATTAAACTTAACTTTTTGACGTATTGGACGATAAAAAATATGTACGGGATCCGGTTTCCAATCTTGTGTAAATTTGCTAAAGGAGGTTTAATCTGTGAAATTTATAAAATTTATATTATGTCTAATCATTATCCTGTTTGCTTTTCCGGCTGCGTCCGAAATATATAAATACGTGGATGAAAATGGAGATATCCATTTCACGGATGATTTCAACAGGGTACCGGCGGAGCAAAGGCCCGTTGTCGATGCCAGCGTCGAATATGAAAACGACACCGATGCCGAGCAAACCTCGGAATCGACGGTGTCTGATGAAACCGGCGAGGATTTCACAGACGAATCGGTGGAAGAGACGGAGGAATTTGCTGATGATTCTGAAAAACAGGATGAAGAGCACAATTCAGCCGATATGACAAATGAAGAGCAAATCGCCGCGCTGGCTCAGGATTCGGAAGACGAGGTTGATTTTTTGGCGCCTTCTGATGAAGCTGAAGTTGAGAACGATCTGGATGCAATTCGTAACCAACTGGAAGTAATGAAAAAAGAAATTGATCGGGAGCATCAGGAGCTAGTGAAGGTGAAAGAACAACTTGCTAAGGATAAAAAATCCCTTAAGGGCCGGGAAGAAATCTTGAAATTTAACAAAAAAGTTGAACGCCTGAGCAAAAGGGTAGAGGCGTATGCAGATAAAGGAAAAAAATATGAGACCCGCGTAGAGGCTTACAATGAATGGGTCCGGCAGAAAAACGCTAAAAGAAAGAAAAAGACGGATACACAATAAAAGTCCGGCTACTTTTAAAACCGCTTTGAAAAAAATGCACCGCTGGAATTTTCCGGCGGTGCATTAAATTCCTCAGCCCTACATCCGGTATCAATTACAGCATGTCCCGCATCAATTTCTCGACTTGCGGTATCTTTATCCTTGACATTCCACTCCAATTCCCTATTTTTATTCTGTTTCCATCCTCTTTTTTTATAGTACGGAATGAATGAAATGCAGACAAGTGGTAAGCCACAATTTATCCAAATAGCTGTTTTGGAAAATGCCATCGAAGCACAATTGATCGGCTCGATACTTGATCAAAGGGGTATTCCCCACCGACTTCGATCCTATTATGACACAGCATATGATGGATTGTTCCAGTTTCAGAAGGGATGGGGTAAATTGTATGCCCTTCTAACGCACGAACAAGAGATACTACAGATAGTCAAAGACGTTCGATCCAATAATTTTAATTAATAACAATAATTTATAGAAATTTTTAAACACAACAAGGAGGTGACTTCATGGCTGAAACAAACAACGGCATTGTAGCAGATTTTGAAAAGGCATTGCAAATCGGCCGACCGCCGAATGTGGTCAGATGCTTTCCAAATTCCAAAGCCCTGATAGTGAGCGGGAAATTTATTGACAGAGCCATGCTTGCTAAGGGAGGCGCTATTGCCATGGCTGCCAACGGCCGAAATAATTTCGTCATCCGCGGCGCTTTAAAGGCTGCCCAGAGATCCAATGCAGCGATCATCATTGAAATTGCTAAGTCGGAGGGGGGAGCCAATGCCTATTGTGCCGTGAATTATTGGAACATCGCGCGGGTCGTCGATGCGACGTGTAATGAGCTGGGGATTACTATTCCGGTGGCGATTCACGCCGATCACTACGGTTTGAAAAACGATCAGGATGTTATGGCCGCCAAAACTGAAATACCAACTCTGTTTGATGCCGGGATAACATCCATCGCCATTGATGCCTCTCATATGCCGGATGACAAAAACCTACTGGCCAATCTGGAACTGTATCCGTTTATTCCGAAATGGGCCGGGCTTGAAACGGAAATCGGTGAAATTAAGGGAAAAGAAGGTCTATCAACCGTCGAAGAAGCGTTGTTTCTCATCCAAGGGTTAAATGCCCATAATATTTTCCCGGATTGGATTGCTTTAAACAACGGGACAACTCATGGAATTGAGGCCAGCGGCAAAGGTATTCAGGTGGAACTGACGACCCGTATTCATGATGCCCTCGAAAAATATAAAGTTTCCGGAGCTCAACATGGCACATCCGGCAACAGCTCGGATCGATTACGGGAAATTGCATCTAAAACCAGATCCACCAAAGCAAATGTCGCCACTGCCCTTCAAATGATTTCATGGGGCCTTGAAGTCAACGATTATGGAAACGCACAATTGGATGGCCAGGGCAATTTCATCAAAGTCAGCGATCAGGGGGTTACAGAAGCACTGTGGTCTGAAATGATCGCATATGCCCAAGATCAGGGTTGGAAGGGCGGTAACTATAAAAAACTCAATTTGCCTTTTGAGAACAAATTGTTAGGCCAATCCGCTGAGATCAAAAACCGTATGGTCAAAAGAGTTGAAGAATTTGTTTATAACATGCTCGTCAATGTCCTTAACACTGAAAATACGGCACCGCTGGTCATTGCGGCAATTCTTGACACCGGCTCTTACGACGCCGGCCCAAAGGGAGAGCGGATCGAAGACCCTGCGCAGTGGACTCCCGAACAAATCATTAAACGAGGGGCTTCCATAAGCAGCGACAAAGGGCCGGAAGGGGATTTTGACGATTAGTCGCAAACGGGGTGATTGGAATTTGCCCTAAACTGATTTTTCCTAAATATTGGATCTCTGCTGTACAGTGCCGGAAATAATTCATTAACTATGAAGGATTATTTGGATTGTGGGGCGTGGAAAAAAAATAATCACCCCGATATTGTCCCGATGTTGATTCAAACCCACGCATTATCCTGGCTGCAGATCAAACCATTCAGCCGCTACCGTAGCCTGGCCGGGAAGATGAGCCAAAAAAAACAGGGTGATTCGAGACATTTGTAAAATATACGATAATGTCTCGTATATTTCTCGATTCACCCTGCCCCATATTTTTCCCCAGTATTCTATTTCATCAATGCTCTGACAATGCTCTTAACTCGACATTTCTGAAGCCTTGAAGCCCCAATCGGCACTGTGGCCGGTTGATTCTCATTAGGCTATTATTCATCATAATTTCATCATATTAGAATTTATTTACGTCAGTTATTGTCCAATTTTTCGCATTTTCCCCTAAAGTCGGGTTCGGATCTGCCGATATCTATGTCAGCAAACCAGGAGGATTTAGAAATGTTTGTCCCAAGTTATCAAATGCACAATGTTTTAAACGTTTATAGCAAAAAACTTAGGCACAACATAACTTCAAAAGATCAAAATATGTCTAAAAATCCACCCTCTGATAGGGTCGATTTAACTTCAGAGGGGAAACGACGGACAACCATCGAAAAAATCTCGAAAGATATCTTCGATAAGATTATCCGGTTCGGTTCCCAATCCGATTCACCCCATCGAGGGTCAGATCAAATAAAAGGAATAGCGGATAAAGAGATCGCAGCAACCAAAACGAACAAAGCAGGATTTGTTTATAACGTCATCGATACCATCAATAAAAAAACGACCAACACAGTTCCGGTGGAAGATTCGAGATACTTGATCCATCGCCTTGAACAATTGTCAAAAGATACGATGGATATACAAAAACAGAATACCGGATTAGAGGCTCAGGGGAAAGACGATGATCCGATATTATGAATTTGACGGGCAGAGGAATTCTTAACTTTTAGCGTTGACAATGGATAAGGGTTAAAGAAAAAAGGGGGATATCATGATTAACGCAATTGGCGAAGCCACAATGCAACAATTTGTGCGGACAAGTTATAATGCGGAAACCTTTGATAAAGATCTGGTGGTCCAGAAGACAGACAAGGTCAGGGAACAACGCCCGGTCGAAAAAGGGGACGACGGCCAAAAGCCTGAAATGAATTTGCAATCCCAGGGGAATATGAAATCCCGCAATAGCTTTTTAGATGGTAAATTGGTCGTAGAAAAATACGATGAGGACGGCAATTTGGTTAAAAGAACCCCTCCGGGATATCTTCCCATAGGCGAACGGGTATAGCGGAAACAAACCCGTTCTTTTAGCTAAAATTGCTGGACGTGGTCGATAAGGAATGCGGATTAAAGAAATTGGCAAAGATTAGGGCTTTTTTTGGCTCATCTTTCCGGCAGGTCAACAGTTAGACGGTTTAGGCAGGCAGCCTTTGATATAACACCAAAGATGGGCTGTAAAACAAAGCGATTGTTGAGTTATTTAATTCGCGTTACTTAACGATCCACGCGCCGAAATCTGTATTGAAAAGCTTCCCTACCGAACAATTCTTTTTACCTTCTCCCAGATCAGTGCTTTTTCCTCTATCGGCATGTTTTCAAAGTCCTGTTCGTTTTTAGCGGCCAGATCTTCCATCATTTTAACTCGCAATTCAAATATTCTATTGGTCCCTGCCAGTGCGGTTTCGGGATGAATTTTGGCCAATCGGGCAATGTTGACCAGGATAAACAGCAGATCGCCAAGTTTCTGTGATAATAATGGGTTATTCTTCTTATTCATTATTGATTTTAAACCAGCCAAACCTTGTTCCGCATTCGCAAAAGCTTCATCAACTTCTGCCCAGTCAAACCCACTTTTAGCAGCGCGGTCCGAGATACGATAAGCACGAATTAAGGCAGGAAGTTTTGCCGGTACAGAATCGAGAGATGACCGCTTCGCTAAGGAATTTTGCTCGCTTAATTTAATTTTGTGCCAGTTTTCAGCAACCTCTTCGTCACTGTCTACAGTTTCTTGGCCAAATACATGGGGATGGCGTCGAATCATTTTTTCGGTAATTGTCTGTGCGATATCGCGCAGGTCGAATTCTCTACGTTCCTGAAACATCCTGGCAATAAACACAATATGAAATAAAACATCTCCAAGTTCTTCACGGATTTGTTCATGGTTTCCCCTTTCGATAGCATCAGCCAGTTCAAAAACCTCTTCAATCAAATAGATGCTCACATCGCGCAGGGTCTGTTTTTTATCCCAGGGACATCCATGTTCTCCCCTCAAGGTTTTAACCAGCCGAATTAATTCATCCAGGGAAGAATCTGTTCGATCTAATTCTGAATTTTCCACGCTTTTTTAAGTTCTCCAATTTTGGTCAGAAAACCCTGCTTCATATCCCTGGAAACCACTTTCGCCAATTTTTCTGAAACCCAGGACACGCGAGGAGCTAGCATGGAGTTTTTAAGAAAAGCAGATCCTTGGGGTAGGAACGCGGTGAGGGTGATAAAGAGGATGGAAACGATTAAAATGCCTTTAGCAAGGCCAAAGCCAACCCCGCTGATACGGTCGACCCAGCCTAAAAATGCAATGTTCAAGAGGTATTTAATAATGACGCCCAATATACCGACAATAATCAGCACACTGCAAAATATGATCAAAAAACTCAATATGTTAAGATAGGCAGTTTCTCTTATCAGGCCCGATAACAATTTAGTGAGCGTAGTATAATACGTAAAGGCTGCATAAAAACCTCCCAGGACACCGATAATGGATGACACCTCTTTGACCAGTCCCCTGAAGATGCCTCTCACAAAGCTGTAGCCCAAGATCACAACAATTAAAATATCAAATGGGTTCATAAAAAAATAATGCTATTTCAGGGATTAAAAGAAAGGTAATTGCTAACCGGTTCAAGTAACAAAGCATGTTTACCGAGTCAAGATATTTTTCTTTTTTAGTACTCAATACAATTTGGCATTTGCAATCCTTCAAAAAGATATGATAGAAATAGCGTTTATAAGTTTTCCATAATGTCAAACATAAATAACGAAATAATGGTATAAACTGATTAAATCGTTAAGCCCGGGGCCCATTTATAAATATGGCAGAAAATTCCAAATACAAAAAAACCAGCCTTGATTTCACAGACATTGATCTGGCGCAACAACTTTTCGGTGAGCATAACAACAACCTCCAAAGAATTGCAAAGGCAACGGATGTCACTATCAATGCCAGAGGCAACACCGTATTTATCCTCGGAGAAAAGATTCCGGCTGCTTTGGCTGTCAATATCCTAAAACAGCTTTACGGCCTGTTAAAGGAAGGATATCCTATCCACACCATTGATGTCGACTATGCCGTAAGGATTTTAAGCGCTGATGACCGGGCAAATTTAAAGGAAATTTTTCTCGATAAGGTATACATTACATCGAAAAAGAGCGCTGTCACACCCAAGAGCCAGGCACAAAAAGAGTATATTGACGCTATCCGAAACTATGATATCGCCTTTGGCATCGGCCCAGCCGGAACTGGAAAAACTTATCTGGCCATGGCCATGGCGGTCTCTGCATTGTCCAAGGGTATCGTAAGCCGAATCATTTTAACGCGTCCGGCAGTGGAAGCAGGTGAATCCCTCGGATTTCTGCCGGGTGATCTCGCCGATAAAGTCGACCCATATTTGAGACCGCTTTATGATGCACTCCACGATATGATGCGATTTGAAAAAGCCTCGATGTTAATGCAAAAAGGAATTATTGAAGTTGCACCCATCGCCTTTATGCGTGGGCGCACGCTAAATGATTCTTTTATCATACTCGATGAAGCCCAAAACACGACCACCGAACAGATGAAAATGTTTTTGACTCGGATCGGCTTCAACTCCAAGGCGGTCATCACCGGTGATATCACCCAGATCGATTTACCAGCCGAGAAAGCTTCCGGGCTCGTAGAAACGAAGAATATTTTGCAGGGTATCGAAGGAATCAAATTCGTTTTCTTCACCAAAAGGGATGTAGTTCGGCATAAATTGGTACAGGAAATTATTCGAGCCTATGAAGAGCTTGAAGCCCGTAAGCAAGAGGCGAAGGCCAGTTGATCATTAGCGCCGGCCGATGGGAAATTCAAACGGGCAAAAATTTACACTACGGCGGGAACAAATTTCAGGTAAAAAAAATGGGTAAAGAGAAAAACAAAGAATCCGATAAAAAATTCCTCGACCATAACAAGCGGATTAGCTGGGGAATTTTATGTACCGTGGCCATTCTTTCTTCGATAATCCTTTCTCCAAACCTTGTTATCACCAAACATCAGTATAATTTAGGAGATGTAGCGCAAAAGGATATCAAATCCCCCAGAGATTTTTTTATTGAAGATCAAGCGGCTACTGAAACCAATCGCCGGCAGTCGATGGATAAGGTATTAACGATTTACGACCACGACCCAGAACTTGCCCGGGTGCTGGCGCGTAACGTCGAAGCGGTCTTTGCAGATATGAGGGCAGATTTTGATGTTCAAGACAGCTCCGAAACACAGAAATCTGTAGCTGATGACAACTCCGAGGAAGTGATACAGGAAGCTGATAAACCTCAAAAGCCCGTCATTGCAGAGAAACGAAGGTACCTTGAGGAAAAGCTTGGTATCCGGGTGAACGAGGGAGCTTACAGGGCTCTTGAAAAAATGGGATTTTCGAAAGAAATTTCTGATCTCATCAACCGTATCCTGAAAGAAATATTAAGTAACGGCGTGGTCACCAATAAGGAAATCCTGCTGAAAGAATCAGAAAAAGGCATTATCCTGCGAGATGTTCGTACTAAAAAAGAAAAAGAACTGTTTCAGTTAAAGAAATTTTATGGTCTCGACCAGGCCAAAACCATGGTTCGGATCGTTGGCCAACCGCTGCTCAGCGATTTGGACTATGGTCTGTTGAACCTTGTAGTGGATTTTGTACAACGGCTAATTCAGCCCAATATCACCTTAAACCGCAGCGAGACCCAGGAGCGAATAAATAAAGCAGCTGCGGAAATTAAGCCTGTGCTTCACAAAATCAAAGCAGGTGAGATGCTTTTACGCGAAGGAGAATTAGTCACTGAAGTCCAATTGCTAAAACTCACTTCCCTTGAAAACCAGGCTAAAAATGAGCAGATTCTAATCACCAGCGTTGGCGCAGCCATGCTATTGCTGTGTCTTCTGATGACGACCTATATTCTGCATTTAAACCAGCCGCTATGGCATTCGGGAGAACACAATAAACACTTGCTTTTTATGGCAAGTGTGTTTCTTACCTTTTTTTTTCTTGCCGAAATCAGTAGCAAATTATCAGGTGTTCTAACTCAGAACTCGGCGCTCCCCATTCATATGTCTTCCATCTGGTTTGGTATACCGCTGGCGGCAGGTGCCATGATTATCTGTGTATTTATGGGATTGAGGGTCGCCATACCGCTGGCAACGGTTATGGCTGTCTCCTTTGCAGTAATCTTTGAAAACAGTCTCACGATTTTTATTTTCTTTCTAATAAATGGCACCATGGCGGCCCACTGGATAAGACACTGCCGGGAGCGCAAGGTCTTCATCACGGCCGGCGCCAAACTTGGGTTGCTCAATATCCTGCTGGTGACCTCCATTGATTTGTATTTGGCGGAATTCTCCGGCGCCAAACTTCTTTGGGATTGGGCCTTTGCGTTCATGGGTGGCATCGGCGCTGGGATTGTTGCAGCCGGTATTGTTCCGCTGGTTGAAATCGCCTTCGGCTACACCTCGGACATCTCGCTTCTGGAGCTGGCCAGCCTGGATCGACCGATCCTGCGCTCGCTCATGATCGAAGCGCCAGGCACTTATCATCACTCTGTGATCGTTGGATCTCTTGTGGAAGCTGCAGCATCTGAGATTGGAGCAAACCCCTTACTGGCGAAAGTCTGCGGGTATTATCATGATATCGGCAAAACTAAAAAACCGTTGTATTTCATCGAAAACCAAGAAAGAGGTATAAATAAACATGACAAGCTGGCACCCTCCATGTCCAGCCTGATCCTAACCTCCCATATCAAACACGGCGTGGAAATCGCGAGAGAAAATAAACTGGGTCAGATTATCATCGACACTATCCGGCAGCACCATGGGACCAGCATCATCAAATATTTCTTCGAAAAAGCCAGACAACAAAAGGGGGATGATTCTGTCCATATTGATGACTTCAGATACCCCGGCCCCAAACCGCAAACCCGCGAAGCCGGACTGGTGATGCTGGCCGACGTAGTTGAAGCAGCATCTCGAACTTTAGATAACCCGACACCGTCAAGAATCCAGGGACTTATAAAGAATCTTATCAACAACATATTATCGGACGGTCAGCTGGACGAATGTGAGCTGACGCTTAAGGATTTACACAAAATTGCCCGCAGCTTTGATAAAATTTTAAATGGTATTCACCATCATCGAATCGAATATATCGAAAAAGGAACATCGGCCGGCGCAAACGACAAAGGAAGAACAGGAAATGGAAGTCCTGATAAAAGACCGGCAAAGCTCCTGCGGGATTTCGCTGGAAAAGATAGAGCAATCGGTAAAGGTCATCTTAGGCGCATTAGACTGCCCTGACGGAGAGATCTCCATCCTTATCGTAGATGACTCCCAGATGGAAAAGCTAAATTTGAAATATCTTAACCGTAAGGGTCCGACCAATGTGATCGCTTTTCCAATGCGCGAGGGTGAATTTTCATATCTGAGCCCGCAGTTATTGGGCGATGTGGTAATATCGACGGATACGGCCGCAGAAGAGGCGAAAAATTCCGGTATAAGCATTGAGCAACGGCTCAAAGAACTGCTGGTGCATGGCATTTTGCATCTATTTGGCTACGACCACGAAGCTTCAGAGCAGGATGCTCGGAATATGGAAGGAAAGAGTCAGAAACTCATGAAATTGATTTGAGAGGTCGATTCCGGATTTTAGATAAAACGAATGACGAAGGGGTAATCAATGGCCGGATTAGCGGTAAAAATTGACCAGGTGGCAGCCTTGAGAAACGCCCGGAAAAATCAGTTTCCGGACCCGGTAACTGCGGCCACCATAGCAGAAATGGCCGGGGCGGATGGTATTACCGTCCATCTACGGATAGACCGTAAACACATTAACGACAGAGATGTTCGTATTTTACGCAGTGTCGTCCAGACCAAGCTCATCCTGGAAATGGCCTCGACCTCCGAGATGGTCGGTGTCGCCTTGGATATAAAACCCGATCTGGTTACCCTGGTGCCTGAAAAGCGCGAAGAATTCAACGCGGATGGAGGCCTGGATCTTATCGTACATCGCGCCGATATAGCTGATACAGTGGCGACGCTGCAAAATAGCGGTATACCGGTAGGGCTGCTGGTGGACCCGGAGCCCGAACAAATTAAACTGGCTCATAAAATCGGTGCATCTTTGGTAGAGATACACACCGCAATTTACTGTGACGCAAAAACTGCTCAGAAAAGACATCAGGCCTTTTTAAGCATTGTTGATGCCGTTAAACTCGCCCATAAGTTGAAATTCAGCGTTAAAGCCGGCCGCGGGTTGTGTTATAAAACGGTCAAAGTATTCCAAAAAATCGACGAAATCGATGAATTCAACATCGGTCACAGCATAATTTCGAGGGCCATTCTGATTGGAATGCAGGCTGCGGTGGCAGACATGAGAAAACTGATATTGGCATCGTAAGGATTCTGGTGGAATCGAAAGGGGTAAGATTTTCAAAACCCGGATAAATAAATCGTGGAGTTTTGTATGATTCTCGTTACAGCCAATGAAATGCAGCAAATGGATAGACAGACGATCGAATCCTTTGGCATCCCCGGCCGGGTACTGATGGAAAATGCCGGCCGGGGGGCAACCCGGTTTTTTTTTGAACAGTTTTCAGATATAAAAGATAAGCGGATCGGGGTCATCGCCGGGCGTGGAAACAATGGCGGAGACGGCTTTGTAATCGCCCGTTATCTGGCCCAATCCGGAATTGATATACAGGTATATCTTCTTGCTGCGGGCAATCGGGTCAAGGGCGATGCCGCCGCCAACCTTAAGCTCTTAAAACCACTCAAAATACCGGTAATTGAAATCCCGGATGAAAATTCATTTTCAGCTCATCAATCTGACATGGCTGATTTGGATATTTGGATTGATGCAATACTCGGTACCGGATTGAAATCGGATGTCAAAGGATATTTTCAAACCGTCATCGATTTTATCAACGCACTCAACAAACCTGTCTTCGCCGTCGACATCCCGTCAGGACTTAATTCAGACACCGGACAACCTTGCGGGACATGCATACGCGCCAGTGCCACGGCTACCTTTGGATTTGCCAAAACAGGCCACATAACATATCCAGGAGCGAGCTACACCGGCGCGCTTGAAATCGTCGATATCGGAATCCCGCCATATATCATTGAAACGGTGGAACCCAAACAGTTCCTTTTGACAGCGAATCTCATCAAATCTTATTTAACACCCAGAGATGAGCAGGCCCATAAGGGTACAACCGGACATCTGCTGGTTGTTGCCGGTTCTTCCGGAAAAACCGGTGCCGCTTCAATGACATCTATTTCTGCATTACGAGCCGGCGCAGGGCTTGTTTCGCTGGCTATTGGGCAAAGCTTAAATGCAGTCGTAGAAACCCAAATGCTGGAAGCCATGACAGTCCCGTTGCCAGAAAGCCGGGACGGCATCCTCGGCGAGTCTGCCTTCCACGGTATCAAAAAATTGATGCCCGGAAAAAAGTGCCTGGCCATCGGACCCGGTCTGGGACAGGCATCTGAAACCAGAAAGTTGGTCTGCCAAATTATAAAGGAAAGTCAAATTCCAGTGGTCGTCGATGCCGATGGTATTAACAATCTGGCCGGCCAAGTGCAAATTCTAAAAAATGCACGGGTGCCGATCATTTTGACTCCCCATCCCGGTGAGATGGCCCGTCTTTTGGATGTAACCGTCAGCAAAATTCAACAGGATCGGATAACCTGCGCTCGCAGTGTCGCGGTTGATTTTAAGGTTCACATCGTCTTAAAAGGTGCCCGGACGGTTATCGCACACCCGGACGGACGGATATTTATAAACGCTACCGGCAATGCCGGTATGGCCTCAGGTGGCATGGGAGATGTACTTACAGGAATCATTGCCGGGCAAATAGTCCAGGGATTTTCTCCTGAATCCGCAGCCCATATCGGCGTGTATTTGCACGGAGCCGCGGCCGACAGCCTGGCACAATCCATAGGGCCTTATGGTTACCTGGCAGGTGACGTCATGAGTGCCATTCCCGCTGAAATAAAGAAGATTGTTAACAGTGATCCGTAGACAATTTAAGATAACCACCCGCATTCCGGATGAAACCCAAAAATTAGGGAAAACAATCGGAAAGTGGATCGAACATCCACTGGTCATTGGCCTCATCGGCGACCTTGGTAGCGGCAAGACCGCCTTTGTACAGGGTCTGGCCGAAGGACTTGACGTACCGGGCAAATATTATATCACCAGCCCGACGTTTACTTTAATCAACGAATACCCCGGCCGCTTATCATTGTTTCATATTGATCTGTACCGTCTGGATGGTATTTGCGATCTTGAAGATATCGGCCTAGACGATCTGTTGTATGAACAGGCTGTAATAGCGATTGAATGGGCGGAAAAAATGTCGGATAGCCTGCCTGCCGATCATCTGACCATAACGTTTGAAATTGCCGCTGATGAATGCCGCAAAATAAGCCTGATTGCATATGGACACAATGGTGTCAATTTGATAAAAGCACTAGAATTCTCGCGCAATCGAATAGGGAATGCGGATTAGAAATGGGGAAGAAATGAGCTTAATTGTGCAGAAATTTGGCGGAACTTCAGTGGCAGATCTTGAACGTATCCGACATGTGGCCAAACGAGTTGTCGCAACTTACGATCAGGGAAACGATGTGGTCGTCATCCTATCGGCCATGTCCGGCATTACCGACAGTCTGATAGACATGGCCCGGGAAGTGACTGAAGCGCCTGACGGTCGGGAGCTTGATGTGCTTCTGGCCACCGGTGAGCAGACGACTTCGGCCCTTCTGGCCATGGTGTTAAAATCAATGACCTATCCCGCTCAGTCACTGCTGGGATATCAAGCCGAAGTGGTAACGGATTACTGTCATGGCAATGCCCGCATCGTAGATATAAGAGCCGATCGAATTAAAAAATTGCTCCAGGAAAGACACATTGTCGTGATAGCCGGCTTCCAGGGTTGCGACCCTGACGGTAATATTACGACGTTAGGGCGGGGTGGATCCGACACATCGGCCGTGGCTATTGCAGCGGCCCTCAAAGCAGATATCTGTGAAATATATACGGATGTCGATGGAATCTACACGGCCGATCCCAATATCTGTCAAAAAGCCAGAAAACTTTCGGCGATATCCTATGATGAAATGCTGAATATGGCCAGCCTTGGTGCCAAGGTGTTACAAATTCGTTCGGTGGGATTTGCCAAAAAGTTCAACATCCCCGTGCACGTCAGATCATCGTTCAGTGAGGAGGAGGGAACCATGGTTGTCAATGAAAATTCCGGCATGGAACGTCTTGTCGTATCCGGTGTTACCCATGATAAAAACCAAGCACGCATCACGTTGAAAAAAGTTCCTGATCAACCCGGGATTGCAGCAAAAATTTTCACACCTATCGCCGAGGCCGGGATTATCGTGGATATGATCATCCAGAATACCCGCGCCGAAGGACAAACCGATTTGACCTTTACGGTTCCGAAAGTTGAGTTTAAAAGGGCACTTCAACTGGAAGAAAAAATCGCCGAAGACATAGGTGCCGAAGAGGTATTCGGTGATGAAAATATTGCCAAAGTCTCGGTTATCGGTGTCGGAATGAAGGATAATTCAGGCGTGGCGGCTACCATGTTTCGAACGCTGGCCGAGGATAACATAAATATTACGATGATCAGCACCTCGGAGATCAGGGTATCCTGTGTTATCGAAGAAAAATATGCCGAGCTCGCCGTGCGGGTGCTGCACACCGCCTTTGGGCTGGACAGGGAAGACTGAAAATAAAATATTCAGTATAAAATGGCGTTAGCATCTTTAGTATATAGCGATAGCAGGAACATAGGACGATCATTTTTTTATGAAAAAATTAAGCCCCGACCAATTGATATTCGCCCTATTGTTGGGAGCTATTATCCTGGGGCTTGCAATATATCGGATGTTTAATATCTTCTAGATAACGGATGCAATTTCTTCGGCAATGCGTGCGGCCGCCGCCGGGGAATCCGAAGCATCCCGTATCGGCCTTCCGATCACCAGGTAATCCGATCCATTTTGAACAGCCTGTGCGGGTGTTGTAATCCGCTTCTGATCGTCTTTTTCGCCAAGCGACCATGGGGGCCGAATCCCTGGCGTGACCGTGATAAATTCGGTTCCGAAATGCGCCTTGATCATCGCGGTTTCAAGTCCGGAGCAGACCACGCCGGCACAACCGGCTGTTCTGGCCATGCCGGCTTTTTGTAACACCAGGGCGGATAAGTTCTGGTAGAAGTCCGGACGGTATCCGGCGGTCCGGACATCTTCGGCGGTTACGCTGGTTAGCACCGTCACACCCAGGATCTGAACCCTTCCCCGGCTGCCGTTAACCGCGGCCTCGAGCATTTTTGTTGTCTCCCCGCAATGAACGGTCGCAAATTGGATTTCAAGTTCGGCAATTCCGGCCATGGCTCGAGAGACGGTTGCCGGTATGTCATGCAGTTTCAAATCCAAAAACACACCGGCCGTGCCGGCTGCATTGATAAATCGCACGATATCCGGACCGGACCGGATAAAGAGCTCTAACCCCACCTTGAACAATCCCACATGATCGGCAAGAAGCTCAACAAAGCTTTTGGCTTCATCCGCAGATGAAACATCCAGTGGAAAAACAATGTAATCTTTGGCCTGTCTCATTTCAGACTCCGTATTCATCATTCGTCATTCCCATAGTGCTGTCTCACCCAGCGGAGATATTCTCCGCTTTTAATCCGTTGTACCCAATTTGAATTATCCAGATACCATTGAATCGTTTTTCTGAGTCCGGTTTCAAAGGTTTCCACGGGAGCCCAGCCCAATTCTTTTTCCAACTTGCTGCAATCAATTGCATATCTCAAATCATGGCCGGGGCGGTCTTGGATAAAGGTAATCAGATCCCTGTGTGACGTCCGGTCTGTCTTTGGAACCATTTCATCGAGCAAACCACACAACATCGTGACCGTGTCGATATTGGCCAATTCACACCGGCCGCCGATATTATAAGTTTGGCCCCGCGTGCCACCCTTCATGATTTCCCAGACAGCCCGGCAATGATCTTCAACAAACAACCAGTCCCTGACATTACGGCCGTCTCCATAGATCGGGAGGGATTTGCCTTCCAGGGCGTTTAGTATCATTAATGGAATCAATTTTTCCGGAAACTGGTAAGGTCCATAGTTGTTTGAGCAATTGGATATAGTTACCGGCAGTGCGTAAGTCTTATTGTATGCCCGGACGAGATGATCCGAGGCAGCCTTGGATGCCGAATACGGACTGTTTGGTTTATACGGAGTTTTCTCGGTGAAAAAACCGTCAGATCCCAGAGAGCCGTAGACCTCATCAGTGCTCACATGGTGGAAGAGAACCAGACGATCCGAATTCTGACGAGAAACCTCCAGCAGATTGAAGGTCCCTTCGATATTGGTTCTAATAAAGGCATCCGGCGCAACAATCGACCGGTCCACATGAGATTCCGCGGCGAAATTGCAGACAGCATCGATTTCATATGCTTTGAATGCATGGGTTATAGCGTCCGGATCACATATATCCGCTTTCTTAAATACGTAACGCTCGGGATTTGATTTTTCGATATCAGCTAGGTTGTCGGGATTGCCGGCATAGGTAATCTTGTCGACGTTGATGATGCGCCCTTTAAAATCGGAATTCAATAGCAGGTAGCGAATAAATCCGGTTCCAATAAAACCGCATCCGCCGGTAACCAAGAGATTTTTCATGAATCCTCCTCATCTTGTATACCTCGCAAAGCAAGGTACGAAATCAAAAACTAATACGAAATTCAAAGGCCTCGGTGCGAAAGCCAAGTTAACGTTATTCCTTATCTTAAATTATGTTAATCATAAAGGATTTTCTCTGGCCCTACAAAAAATCTGTTGAAATATTCAAACATTCTAGGTATAAGTGTATTTGTAGTATTTACAGACAAATACGGATAAGCTCGGATAAAAATTCTAAATTTTGGAATTTAACTATCAATTTCATTTTTTAATTATACTTTATCCTAAACTGAGCGGTTCCAGGTTCGAGGTTCATGCCCGCCCTGGCGCGACGAGATGTGGCAAAGAAATTGTCTTCGCATTCTATGGACTTGGCTTTCCATCACCAAATCTTGACTTGCCAGGTCTGGGCCAGGGGTTCAAAGGTTACACTCGGTGGATACTGCTCACAATATTAATCAAAATATAGCATACCCGTCATGCCCCATTGAGTGAACCGAGCTTATAACCAGATGAAGACACGATCCCTTTGATACGAGCTGTCTTGGTTTTTTCAACCCGGAACGTTGAACCCTGAACCGATCAGCCTATTTCCATACAATTTTTTCCAAACGTGTATTCTGCGCTCATCCGTGTCTAAGAGAAAGTCAGATGAAGTTATCCGAAAATCAGCAAAAAATGTTACAAACACTTCCCGGGGTGGACTATGTCCTCGAGCTTTTCAAGACGGTGCCGTTTTTTGAAAACATCCCGAAAACCGTAATCGTCAATTCCATCCGAAAAACTTTGGAAAGTAGACGAAAAAGTATTCTAGCCGCAGATCTCAGCATCGATGAGGATAGCCTGTCGGATGACAGGATTATCGAATTGGTCGAGACAGCGGTCAAAAAAGCCATGGCATTGAATCTAAGACATCTAGTGAACGCTACCGGGGTGGTGGTGCACACCAATCTCGGCAGATCCCTGCTGCCGACGGAAGCGATTGAAAATATCGCATTCATTGCCGGCCGTTATTCTAATCTTGAGTATGATCTTGACGCTGGCAAACGGGGCTCTCGATACAGCAACATCGAGGATATCCTCTGCGAAATCAGCGGTGCACAGGCGGCCATGGTAGTCAACAACAATGCCGGAGCTGTTCTGCTTTGCCTGGACACCACCTCCCGCGACAGAGAAGTGATTATATCCCGCGGGGAGCTTGTAGAAATCGGTGGCTCATTCAGAGTCCCGGATGTTATGGCGAAAAGTGGCAGTATCTTAAAAGAGGTCGGCACGACCAATCGCACCCATTTAAAAGACTATGAAAACGCCATGAATGAGAATACCGCCCTGCTGTTGAAGGTGCATCGTAGCAATTACAGCGTCATCGGTTTTACAGCCGAGGTCTCATTAAAAGAACTGGTTGAACTCGGCAATCAGCATGACACATTGGTCATGGAAGACTTGGGAAGCGGTACCTTCATCGATTTTTTAAAATATGGTCTGGTTAAAGAACCCACTGTACAGGAATCGGTGGCTGCCGGTGCGGATGTCGTGACATTCAGCGGCGACAAACTTCTCGGGGGACCCCAGGCAGGAATCATCGTGGGTAAAAAACATGTCCTGGACCAAATCAAGAAAAACCCTCTTGCCAGGGCTCTGCGCATTGATAAGTTGACCCTGGCCGCTCTTGAGGTCACGGTACGCCTCTACCGTGATGAAGCAATAGCAGTTCGCAGGATCCCGACCTTGCGAATGTTGACGATGAATATAAAGGAAATTGAACAAAGAGCGTCGAAGCTGATGGAAAATTTGAAGAAAATAGACGCGTTCCGACTTCGCCTCGACCTCATTGAACATTCCTCAAAAGCCGGCGGCGGGGCATTGCCGCTGCTGGAACTTCCAAGTAAATGCCTGAGGATTCAAATTGAGGGGCTTTCCGCCAATACCCTCGAAAAAAACATGCGAAAAAATTCGCCGCCTATTATCGGACGTATCGAAGATAATGCGTTTATCATAGATCCCAGAACATTACAGGATGACGACTTGCCGATCATTGAATCGGCATTTGAAAACGTGTTGAAAAGAGCATAACCATGACCAACAAAGCAAATGCAGTACTTCAAAGCCGGGGATCGGCACGTAACTTTTTGTTCTCAAAAACGGACACCGGACGTATCAGGGACATGGACAAAACGAAGGCTGAAGGTGTCAATGAGGCGCTGCAATCTAGTTTCCCGGATATCCTGCTTGGCATGGGTTTTATCGACGTTGCCGTGCAACGTTTGAATTCTGTCGCGCAATTCGCCGCGCTTGCCATTAGAATGGATCAGACCCAGCCGGAGGAAGAAAAATATTCCAAGCCTGGTAGGTTTGATGGGCATGTTGAGGTTGCCGGAATACTGGAGACGATTTGCCTGGTAAAAAATGGATTGTGGGGAACTCTTGAGCCCGGATTATTCGGCAGTATTTTCCCTGAAATAAATGTGTCGGAAGGTCTTGAAATAGCCCGCGACATTCAAAACCGCCTGGCTAAAAAATTCGAACAAACGGTTACCATCGGGATTGCCTCCTATCCTATCATCACCTTTAAAAAAACTGATATGATCGACAATGCCCGAAAGGCGCTTGACCATGCTGCCTTTTTTGGACCCGGCAGCACGGTGGCATTTGATGGCGTAAGTTTAAATATCAGCGGTGACAAATTGTATGAAAGCGGAGATCTCCAGGGGGCTATCGACGAATTCAAGCGCGCCCTGTTAATAGATCCTTCGAATGTGAATGTCCACAACAGTCTCGGGGTCTGCTATGGCCTGCAGGGCGAATATGAATCGGCGATTGAGGAATTTAAGACGGTTGCTTCCATAGATCCCGGCGAGTACATGGCGATGTTCAATCTGGGGCTGGTTCATGTGCTGAAAAAGCAGCCCGCAAGGGCCCTCGAATTTTTTCACAACGCCGATAAAATCAATGGCGATGTGTATGAGGTCGCCTTTCAAAGCGGGAAAATCTATTTTGAGTCTGGCGATCTGGAAAAGGCGAAACCGTTTTTAGAACGTGCGGCAGAACTTGATCCGGATTCGGGTGCGGTTTATCGCTATCTGGGTGACTGTTATGCTGCCGACAATCTGACCCAGGATGCTATCTCGGCCTATAAAAAAGCCATCAGGAATAATCCTCACGATGCAGCCTCCATGTCGGCACTGGGATGTCTTTTTGATGACCAGGGCGAAAATCCGGAAATCACCCTGATGTTTTGTCGAGAAAGTGTTGGGCTTTCACCTAAAAACGGTCTTTTTCGCTATCGGCTGGGCCAGCTTTATTTTAAACAGAATCGCTTTGACGATGCCTTAAAAGAGTATAAACAAGCAAAAAAGTTTGGCTATGATGCCGCCCGGGATATTCAAGAAATCAAAAATCGGCTTGCTGCAAAATGAAAGATATCATCCTCGACATTCTAGAAACCGCCATTGAAACCAAACGCCATTGTATCGAAACAAATGTCGACAAAATCATCGAGGCGGCAGGCATGCTGGCTTCCTGTATCGCATCCGGCAATAAAATCCTTATATTCGGCAACGGCGGCAGCGCCGCAGATGCTCAGCATTTGGCAGCCGAATTCGTCAACCGCTTTCAAATTGAGCGCCCCCCCCTGGCAGCCATTGCCCTGACTACCGATACGTCCATTCTTACCAGCATTGGCAACGATTATCATTTCGATGATATTTTTTCCAAACAAATTCAAGCGCTCGGCAAAAAGGGTGACATCGCCTGGGGTATCAGCACCAGCGGTAATTCACCCAACGTCCTCAAGGCCGTGGCCGCCGCCCAAAAAATAGGGATTACAACCATCGGCTTCACCGGACGGGCAGCCAAACTGGCAGACTGTGCCGATCTCGTATTTTCGGTGGAGTCGGATACCACCGCCAGAATTCAGGAAACCCATATCATGTTGGGGCACATAGTGTGTGATCTTCTGGAGAGAAAATTATACCCGGAAATGTTTAAATGACCGGACATCAATAAATTCGGCTCAAGTCGCACTAAAACCTCGAGGAAAAAACATACCCACTTTCAAATAGTATATAGAACAATATCATGCCACAAAAATTCAATCCTATAGACATCAGGGGTGTAAAAACCTATAATCTTTCCGATCGGAAAAGCAAAGTAACTGCGGAGGATTTTGCCAAAACCTGGCAGAAAGGCGCCTCCTACCGGGCTTTTCTGGATTATTTACCTGACATCCTGGCAGGCGGTCAATTAAAAAGCGTCATATCCGCCATCCTCAAGGCTTACCGTGGTAAGCGCACAATTTTGTTCGGCATGGGCGCCCATGTAGTCAAAGTCGGTCTCAATCCCGTCGTGATCGATCTGATGGAACGGGGGATCATCACCGGCGTAGCCATGTTTTGTCTTGGCTTTTTGCTGCTTCCGCTAGCCGAATATGTGCCTGAAACCTGGCAGTCAGGCTGGCTGCTGGGCACGAGACTGCTGACATCTTTTGGCGGCCCCTTGTTTTGGGTAAATGGCAATCTATATTTGATGGACAAAACGAATGTATCCAGCCGAAATCATGCCTTCTCGCTTCGAACAGCTTTCTTTCCGCTGGCTGGTTTTGTCGGCAGCTTACTGGGGGGTACAATGCCCCAGCAATTCGCCAATCTGCTGAATGTCACCCTCACTAATCCGGCGCCCTATCGCTTCTCATTGCTGTTAGGAGCCGCCATGCTGCTTCCGGCAATTCCAATTATCTTGCGTACGAGCAAGGTGGAAGGACAAATAAGCCGCAACAATAAAAAGGAAGAGAGCGGCTTACTTCCCTATCATTTATTCATCCCCATGGCAATGATCATGCTGCTGCGGACCGTTGGAGAATCGGCCGCAAGAGGCTTTTATAATGTCTATTTGGACACCAGCTTAGGCGTATCAACCGCTCAAATTGGTACAATCGCCGCTATAGGCCTGCTGGTGTCCGTACCGGCAGCGCTTATCACGGCATCTTTGGCGACACGCTGGGGCAAAGAGCGCATTTATCTGGTTTCAATGCTTGGCATGGGGCTGTGCCTACTGCCTCTGGCGCTCATTCATCACTGGTTGGCTGCAGCAGTTGGGTATGTGGGGTTGATGATGTTTGCAGCGGCCACAAAACCAACGCTTTACGTTTACCGACTGGAAATTATTTCTGTGGTTTGGTGGGCAGCCATGTCCGGCACGGGCGGCACATTTCACGGCATCGGTGAAGTAATGACCTCGTTCGGCGGCGGGTTTATCATTACCGGGTTCGGTTTCCGCGCTTTCTTTCTGTCTGCATCGATTTTAACGCTTTTGGGAGCAGCCTTCTTTTGGCTGTTTTCCCGCGCAGTTAACAAGAAAAACCCGACCTATGTCGAATCGACACCTTCATATCGCCGCAATCCCGGATAGCGCCAGGCAATCCAGATAGTTATAAATACGGTTGCCACGCCACCAGTTATAATGGCGAAAGGGGCTCCTAATAGGGATGCAACCACGCCCGCTTCTAACTCACCCAGCTTTGGCCCACCCATAAAAAAGACCATGTTTACGCTCGTCATGCGTCCGCGCAGATGGTCAGGAGTCATTAACTGGCGCAAGGTGCCACGAATCACGGTCGAGACGGTATCTCCGGCACCCGTCATGCCAAACAGCAAATAAGATAGCCAAAACAGGGTCGACATCCCAAACAGGGCGGTTGCTAATCCATAAACGGCCACGCTCACCAGAAGCAGTACGCCTTGACGTTTGATGGTATGACTCATCATCATAGCAAACCCGGCTATAAACGCGCCCACCGGCTGGGCAGTTGCCAGCAGGCCATATCC
>CAMYLH010000007.1 GCA_947259065.1 uncultured Desulfobacterales bacterium | reverse complement strand
GGAGTATGAATATAGAGAATAAGAATTTAATTGTCAAGCCATCAAAACAATGAATTTCGTTCACTTTGTATTGCTGATTGGGTATGGCAGTCCAATTAAATCTCTGGCTCTGATAACATGCCGGGCGGTGAAATTCACAAATTTTGAACTGGACTCGTCCTCTGATTTCCTCTATAGATTACTTTTTAGGCTCCGGCTCGTCAGTGTCTAAGGATGCCGGATTTATAATAATGGAGGACATTCCATGACCATTATCCACAAAACCATTGGGCAGATGATGACAGATATTGCACAAACATATTCAGAACGGGATGCCCTGATTCATACCGAAGTTGGAATTCGTTACAGCTACAATTCGCTATCCAACCAAATAGATCGGGCCGCCAGGGGCTTTTTACATCAAGGCATCCGGCCGGGTGACAAAGTGGCACTTTGGGCTCCTAACCTTCCGGAGTGGATCTTTTCAATGCTCGCTTTGGCCAAAATCGGGGCCATGGTAGTACCCATCGATCCGGCTGCCTCAACAGACACTTCGCACTATATACTGGAGCAATCGGAGTGTTGCGGTCTCATTATTGCAGCGGAAATCGATGATCAGAAAATGATGGAAACGGCCGTTGCCGCTAAAAAGACCATCCCGCGCCTGGAACATATTTTTACTATGGACGACCGTCCATCCGATGAGAACGCAATTTCCTGGAAAGCGCTGATTGCCGACGGCGGTAAAATCGAGAAAGACAGGCTGGCAAAGATTGCAGCGTCAGTATCCCCGCAAGATCCGGTCGCCATCATGTATACCTCCGGCACGACCGGCCGGCCCAAGGGCGTGGTTCTGGACCATCTGGGGCTGATCAATAAGTCCATGGTTGCCACCGAACGTCAGGGGATTTTGGGCGAGGACAAACTCTGTCTGTTTTTCCCGCTTTTTCACATGTTCGGCAATACCTGCATTGCGCTGGCGGGACTTCTCAGGGGCGCAGCGCTTGTGATGCCCTGCAGGAGATTTGATCCCGCAAAAATCCTGTCGACCATATCCGCTGAAAAATGCACGGCAATTTATGGATCTCCCAGCATGCTGATCGCTTTGGTCGATCACCCGCACTTTCGTAAAAGCAATTGGACCACTCTTTCCAAGGGAATCATCGGGGGTGCCCCCTGCCCTATGGAATTGATGAGAAAAATTGTTGAGGATATCGGCATATCGGATATTACCGTGGCTTACGGTATCACGGAAACTTCCTCCTGGATTACCATGACCCATCCGCGCGATCCGATCGAATTGAGGGTATCCACCATCGGAAGGCCTTTGGCCTGCAATGAAGTTAAAATTGTAGATCCCCGCAACGGCGAAACACTCGCACCCGACCGGCAGGGAGAGCTGTGCACCCGTGGATTTTTAATGAAGGCGTATTACAATATGCCGGCGGCTACTGCAGCTGCAGTCGATCGCGACAACTGGTTTCACACCGGTGATCTGAGCGTAATGGACCCAGAGGGTTACGTTCGCATTACCGGACGGCTGAAAGACGTGATTATACGCAACGGTATTGATATCTACCCCGTGGAGGTGGAAGAAATCATCTACATGCTGCCGGGAATTTCCGAGGTCCAGGTTTTCGGCTTCCGTGATTCCAAAAGAAAGCAGGAGGTTGCCGCCTGGATAAAAATGAAGAAAGACAGCAGGACGACCCTGGATTTGGTTTCCGCCCACGTTCAGGCACAGTTGCCCGCGGAGAAAATTCCGAAATACTACAAAATCGTATCCGAATTTCCCATGACCGGCAGCGGTAAAGTGCAAAAATTCAAACTGGCGGAAATGGCGGAGAAAGAATACATTGGGCGATCTCAGTGAATTTCCCTTTAAGTATCGACTATTTTTAAAAACCTACCGCTGGCGGCGCATTGACCCTGTACCGTGGTCACCATTGAAAAAACCCCTGGATGAATGTCGGCTGGTATTGGTATCGAGTGCCGGCATCGTCGCTTCGCATCAAAAACCATTTGATCGCACGATACGCGGCGGTGATCCCAGTACACGTGAAATCCCGCTGGATGTCGACATGGCGACACTGATGGAGACACACCGCAGCAAAGCATTTGATCACCGGGGCATCCGACAGGATCCCAACCTTGCCTTCCCCATCGATCGATTGCGTGAATTGACTGAAGTGGGCCGTATCGGATCGCTGAACCATAGACATTTATCCTTAATGGGATCGATAACCGCCCCGGGACGTTTGATAAAAAAAACGATGCCTCTGGTGGTGCCTCAGCTGGTTTCAGATGGCGTCGATATTGCACTGCTTATTCCCGTCTGACCGATATGTAACCAGACCGTGGGTCTGGTGGCAGCGGAACTTGAGCGTCGGGGGATTTCAACAGTTGTCATCAGTTTGCTGCGGGTTGTGACCGAAAAAGTCAGGCCGCCGCGGGCCTTGTTCGTCCCTTTCCGTCACGGCTATCCGCTGGATTCACCCAACGACCCGAAAAAGCAGCATGCGGTCCTGGCAGCCGCTCTGAGCTTATTTGAGAACGGGGATTTGAAACCACCGGGAATCGTTGATTTCAGCCCGGCCGCTGGCCGCTAAGACGGGCAGTTTGATCGAAAAAGAAACGGTAGTTTCATATAAAATGATGGGATTCAGATTGCTTTGACCTTAGAGCCTTGAGCCTAAATTACGATCCATACCAACTCGACGATCTATAACAGCCAAACGAACCAGAGGGAGCTACCATGCAGTTCAAAAAACTTGAATTCACAAATGAAGCCGGTCAAAAACTGTCAGCCAGGCTGGACTTGCCGCCGGATGCGAAACCCTCAGCCTATGCCCTGTTTGCCCATTGCTTCACCTGTTCCAAAATCACCAAGGCCATCAGCCATATCAGCCGGGCGTTGACCCGTAAGGGAATCGCCGTGATGCGTTTTGATTTCACCGGACTTGGCGAAAGCGAAGGAGATTTTGCCGACACCAACTTTTCTTCCAATGTCGGCGATCTTGTGATGGCGGCGAAATTCATGGAAACTAAATACGCGGCACCGAAGATTTTAATCGGCCATTCCCTGGGCGGAGCGGCCGTGCTGCAAGCCGCAGCAAGGATACCATCCTCTACGGCTGTAATCACCGTTGCGGCACCGTCGGATCCCGGTCATGTGACCCGTGCCCTGGGCGATACAAAAGATATCATTGAGCGCCGGGGTGAAGCCAACGTTAATTTAGCCGGCAGAACTTTTAAAATCAAAAAACAATTTCTAGATGATCTTGAGTCGGTACCCATGCAGCAAACCATTCGGAATTTAAATCGGGCACTTTTAATTTTTCACTCACCGGTTGATGGGATTGTCGAGATTGAAAATGCAGCTAAAATTTTTCAGATCGCACGCCACCCCAAAAGCTTTATTTCCCTGGACAAGGCCGATCATCTGTTAATGAATCCAAAGGACTCACAGTATGTCGGTTCGCTCATTGCAGCCTGGGTCATAAAATATATAGAATAAGGAGAATTCGTGATGAAAGATATTTCGACAATCGATTACTCGACCCTGGATCGACCGGAAGTTCTCATGTTTCTGTTTCACCCGCGGCCTGAGCCGGAGGTTTCACCGTTTCAGACTGCCGAATCGGAAACCCGCATCGCAGGACGAAAGGATATTCTGATCCCGGTGCAAAATGATATCGCCATCGGGGCACGCTTTCATATGGCCACAGAATCCGGTGGCAACCTTCTTTTTTTCCACGGCAACGGAGAGATTGTTGCGGACTACGACGAGCTGGGTGCCGTCTACAATCAGATGGGAATTAATTTACTGGCGGTGGATTATCGCGGATATGGTCGTTCCGGTGGTAAACCGACTGTCACCGCCATGATGCAGGATTGCCATGTCATTTTTCATTTCGCGCTAAAATGGCTTCAACAATCCAATTTTACCGGCCCGATCCTCCTGATGGGCCGATCCCTCGGCAGTGCATCCGTTCTTGAACTGGCAGCCACCTACAAAAATTTAGTCGACGGGCTCATTGTTGAGAGTGGGTTCGCTTTTGCCGGCCCGTTGTTGACCCTTTTAGGGATCGATTTTGCCGCCCTGGGATTTAGAGAGGAAAAAGGCTTTCGCAATGTCGATAAAATCAGAGACTTTGACAAACCCACTCTGATCATTCACGCCGAATTTGATCACATCATTCCGTATTCAGACGGCCAAACACTGCATGATGCCTGTCCGTCCGGAGATAAAAAAATGTTAAAGATCCCCGGCGCCAACCATAACGATATCTTTATGCGCGGCCCACAGGAATACCTGGCAGCTGTAAAAAATATCGTTGAAACAGCAAAGGAAACAAGCCTGTGAAGGACAATCAGCGACCAGCAGCAGAGCTGGGGGTATGAGGAAGGCCCCTGGAAGGGGCCGCAGCCACGCTCTGCTGGTGATCGCTGATTTGTAAAGAATCCAGCCTTATTTCACATTCCCAGGCCGAGGGCCAACGGACATTTTCACCCCACCTTGTCCGGGCAAGTATATCCGTATCTCCCGTAAAATCGTATTTTGCTCAAGTTTTTAAAAGATTTAGACGATAATAATAAAAACAGGATTACCAGCATGATGGTTGTACCGATAGACAAAATAAAATCCGGACAAATTTTAGCCGAGGAAGTTCGCGATATAAACGGCCGGCTGTTGCTGTCAAAGGGCCATGCAATAGAGGCCAACCATATTCGAATTTTTAAGATCTGGGGAATTCCAGAGGTAAAACTTGTGGGGGCCGACCATCACGATGATGAACCGGATTCGTCAATTGACCCGGAGTTTATAGAACAAATAAAAGAAGACGTTAAGACTCTTTTTTGCCATGTCGATCTGGAACATCCGGCTATCAAAGAAGTCTACAAGATTGCAGTGCAGTTCAGATGCAAACACAACATCATCGTGGAAAACGGCGATTTACCTCTCGACGATCAGTCCATCCCGCGACACGATCGGGAAAAGGACTTCCTGAAGACACTTCAAGCGAAAAAAATAATTTTGCCTGAAATTCCGTCGATTGCATTTGAGTTACAGGAAGTCATCGAAAATCCCATATCCTCCGCCGAACATATTGCCCAGGTGGTAAGCAAAAGTCCGAGTTTGACGGCGGTCTTGTTAAGAATTGTCAATTCGTCATATTTTTGTCTACCATCATCATCTAAAATAAGTACCGTATCCCATGCAGTTTCGCTTATCGGAACCCAGGAGATTTCGGTGCTCGCCCTGGGCATCAGTGTTTTTTCAATTTTTAAAAATATTCCGAAAGAAACCATAGATATGCACTCATTTGTAAGGCACAGCTTGCTTTGCGGTCTTTTGTCCAGGGTTATTGCCGCTTATAAAAATGTTCCGCAGACCGAGCAGCTGTTTGTCTCCGGGTTGCTGCATGATCTGGGCAGGTTAATACTTTATATTTATTTTCCGGATGAGTCGCGCAATGTTTTAGCCCGCTCGAGAAATTGCAATAAATTGCTGCATCAAGAAGAAAAAGAGTATCTGGGGTGCGACCATGCCCAGCTGGGTGTGGAGCTTATGAAGCAGTGGAATCTGCCTCTGATTCTAGAAAATAATATTTTATTCCATCACAATCCTTCAGAGGCACAGCAACCTGTTCCGGCAACCATCATCCATCTGGCTGATATTATCGCCAACAGCCTTGGGATCGGCAGCAGCGGCGAAAAATTTATACCATCCTTAGACTACCATGCCTGGGAAAATTTCGATATATCACCCAGCAGTTTTGAAACCATCATCGGGCAAGCCACTCACCAGTTTCATGCACTGGAATCCGTACTGCATGCTTAAAGGTATGATGAATAGTAAGGCAAAAATAAATCCTGGAAATCTGCGGGCGCGCATTGCGTATCTGGAGGAAAACGGGCGTCTCGTACAAAATGCTCTCGATATGGCACTTTCGCTGGGTGATTTTCAGGAAAATGTCAACAAAGGCTACGATGCTGAATACATCCTGCGGGAAGCCGAAAAAAGAATACGATATTTGATCCCATTTGACGCGTGTGCATTTTATCTCATCGACCAGGACCAATCGGATTTTATTTTTACCATATGCCAGCCGTCTGAGCAAAAGGGATTCATAGAAGATCAGGTCGGCTACATGATCGAGAAAGGCTTTTTTGCCTGGGCCATTCGTGAAAGGAGAGGAATAGCCATCTCTTCCAATGATCATTCCAGGCAACTGATGCTGCACGTGATCGCAACCTCTTCCCGAATCAGGGGCATGTTTGTCGGCCTGCTGCCGGACAAAGAAGATATCATTCCGGATAAATCGCAGACTCTGGTATCATTCATTCTGCTGAATACGGCCAATGCCGTGGAGAGCCTTGAATATCATAAACTGTTGCGTTCTCAGAATAGTGTCCTCGAAAAAAAGGTTGAGGAAAGAACCAACGCGCTTGCGCGTTCTGAAAAACAACTGCAACAGGTGATGAAACTGCAGGCCATTGGTACGCTGGCCGGCGGTATTGCCCATGACTTTAACAACATCCTCTTTCCCATTGTCGGATACACCGAGCTGACCATGGATGACATTCCGGAAGACAGCCAGGCCCGAAAAAATCTGCAAGAGGTCCTCAAGGCAACGAATCGGGCCAAGGGACTGGTTCAACAAATCCTTACATTCAGCCGCCAAAACGGCCAGGAACTCAAACCTCTGAAAGTTCAAACCCTCATCAAAGAAGCTCTCAAACTTTTACGAGCTACGATCCCGTCGTCCATCGAAATCAATAGCTCCATTGACGAGGAATGCGGTCTCATCAAAGGAGACCCCACTCAAATTCATCAGATCATCATGAATTTGTGCACCAATGCCTATCATGCCCTGCAGGATAACAGTGGAAAAATTACAGTGTGCTTGAAAGAGGCAAACCTTAGCTACGAGCAATCCAGCGAAAGGCTGGGGATGAAAGTCGGCCGGCATCTTGAATTCATTGTGAAAGATAACGGTCACGGTATGACCCGCCAGGTAATGGAGCGAATATTTGATCCGTATTACACCACCAAGGAACTGGGCAAGGGAACGGGCCTGGGTCTATCTGTAATCCATGGCATCATCAAGAATCACGGGGGCGATATTAGCGTCAGCAGCCAACCGGATCTAGGGTCTACGTTTAGCGTGTACCTGCCTATAATCGATGATGTTGATGTGGAAATAGAACCGGTTCAGACAGCAGGTGTCACCAGGGGCAATGAACGCATTCTGCTGATTGATGACGAAGAACAAATCATCGATCTCGAGCGCCGGATTCTGGAACGTCTCGGTTATAAGGTCACTTCTAAAACCGACAGTGAGGAGGCTTTGCAGGAATTTAGCGCCCGGCCCGACGAGTTTGATCTGGTCATCACGGATATGACGATGCCCAAAATAAACGGAGACCGACTGGCGAGAAAATTGATGGACATCAGCCCGCAAATTCCGGTCATTCTGTGTACCGGATTTAATGAAGCCATCACTGAGGAAAAAGCCCTGTCCATGGGAATAGGCAAGTTTGTCATGAAGCCGATTGTCAAAGATGAACTGGCCTTCACCGTCCGCACCGTGTTGGATAACCCCAAACCTCTGCCAAACTAAATTTGAGTTGTTGGAATTTATTTGTTAACTAGGTTGAACCGATCAGTTTAGGTTTAATTTCGGACCTCGTTGAATGGTTTACTGGTTGAATGGTTGATTAGGTAAATTATTGTCATATTTTTAGATTGTCACAATGGTTAAAACAGGAAATGTCCAATTATTTTGCAAATATGGGATAAATCCCTATTTACAACCACTTAACCAATCAACTAATCAACCAATCAACGATATCTGAATTTAGCTTGGAATTTGCTGTTTGGATTTAACATGTCGCGATGGTCATCATGCATTCACACGATTTTGTAGAAAATTACCAGGGCCTGGTGGGATATGGGGCGGACCGCGAAACGGATGAAAACACGATCATATACTATCTTCAAAAGTTTTCCGACGATAAATTCATGGCAACGATCACCAAAAGGATGACAGATGAGGAACTGTTGGAAATGTTCGAATTCATCAATCGGCTCCTCAAAAAACATCTTACCGAATCCGAGTATCATAAACTGTTTCTCAAGGATGATGGTTGATTGGATTGGGAGAAACGATCATGCTTACTGCAAAGCAGTTGCAACGATATGCGGACGTGCTGTGGTGGGGCTTAACCACCGCCAGAACGTCACCGTTCAAAAAGAATGATATTGTCCTTATTCGCTATGCTCGACCGGCCGTCAAGCTGGCTGAGATCCTGTATGGCAGACTTTTGGATAGGGGAATGCATCCGGTCCAGCGCATGAATCCAACCCCTGTCATGGAGAGATATTTTTATTTGAATTCCTCCGACAAACAGCTCGTTTTTTTACCACCCGGAGAAAAAGAAATGATGTCCTGCCTCAATGGCAGCATTTTTCTGTATGCTCCGGAATCCATTACCCACCTGAGCGATATCGATCCTAAAAAAATCGGAAGGACCGCGGTGGCCCAAAAGGCTTTGCGCGACATCGCAAATCAAAGAGAAAGCCGCGGCACTTTCAGCTGGACCTTGTGTGTATTCCCCACTGCCGAGTTGGCCGAACACGCCGGCCTGTCTCTGGATGAATACACCCGACAGATCATCAAGGCCTGCTTCTTAAACAAAACCGCTCCAATTTCACACTGGCAAAATATTTATAAAAATGCACAATCTATTAAAAAATGGTTAAATGCCATGGATGTCAATCACTATCATATTGAATCGGATAACATGGATCTGGAAATAGCGCCCGGCCAGAAAAGACAGTGGATCGGCATATCCGGACGAAATATTCCCAGTTTTGAAATTTTTGTATCACCTGACTGGCGCACAATAAGGGGCAAGTATTATGCTGATCAGCCCTCCTATCGCAGCGGCAACCGCGTTGAAGGGGTAAGATTGGAATTTCGCAAAGGACGCGCCATTAAAATATCGGCGGATTCCGGCGAAAATTTTGTTAAAAAACAGTTGGCGATGGATAAGGGCGCCGACAAAGTGGGAGAATTTTCATTAACAGACAAACGGTTTTCCAAGATCAACCGTTTTATGGCCAATACCCTGTACGATGAAAACTATGGTGGTCATCATGGAAATTGCCATATCGCCCTCGGTGCCTCGTATTCGAACACCTATGCCGGAGACCGCAAGAGATTAAACCCGGCTCGAAAACGGCAACTGGGCTTCAATGAATCAGCCCTTCACTGGGATCTGGTCAACACTGAAAAAAAAAGAGTCATCGCACACCTAAAATCCGGCAAAATCCAGGTTATCTATGAAAATGGCCGCTTTACATACTAGGCTCTTAAGGGCATTTTTCTGACAACATGTTGTAAGGAACCTACGGTTTCGGATATCGTTGTTCAGGTGTCGGCAATTTAAAAATTTGATGCTTGTAATTTGTTATTTCAGGTTTATCCGGATTAGGATACAGGGATCAGAAAGGGTGGGTTGCGTTTGCGTTTTTTTACCCGGCTCCGGCGCCCATTGCCGCCATGGTCGGCACCGGCGCCAACGACCGGATGGATTCAATCAACTGTTTTAAGGGAAACGGTTTCAGCAACACCATATCAAAATTGCCGGCATCCTGCAGCCATGGGGTGCCGGATATGGCGATTACCGGAATGGACTGCTTTTCAGATTTTCGGATATGCGCCACGACACCGTTACCGTCGACGACCGGCATGCGGATGTCGGTAATGACGATATCATAGCAGCCGTCATCAAATTTCCGGATTCCCTCTAGACCGTCATCAGCTGTTTCGACATGGTGTCCGTAGGTCGTTAAGGCCTGATGCATCAGCTGCAAAATTCCTTTTTCATCATCGATTACCAGGATTGTTGACATGCCATTTCTCCACAATAATTTAACATCACGATTTCAATTACCCCATGGCATTCGATTACGGCAAATCGCCTCAGACGGACTGACCTGAACGAGAGGACCAAGTTTTCAATGTGAATAAAAAAAATTATGAGGAATGTTTATAGAAAACCGTGGTAGGCTGTCAACTCGGGTTATGGTAGGTTTTTGGATTTAACAAACAAAGTTATCAACAATATTCATGCAGCTGAATTTAATGAAGATATTGCGAGTGCCCCGCTCAGGCCTTTAAAATCAGGGATTTGTGGGGAAGTTATTTTTTTTAAATATTTTGGGCAGATCCAATTTTGTCAACAAGTTATGAACAATTTGTGATCTGTCAGAATCTTGGGAAATCTCCTCTTTTTGAGCAATTTATACTTTATACTTGCCGAAATCATCCGGAGACAAATTCTCTAAATAATCCGCCCATTTTTTGCCTTCTTCGCTGGTATCCAATATCTCGGCTTCACCATCGCTGATTTTTGATTGTTGCATGACGGCATCTTCCACATAGATGGGGGCGTTAAAACGCAAGGCCAGAGCGATGGCATCGCTGGGTCGGGCATCGATATCGAAATTGCTATCTTTCGATACAAAATAGATGCGGGCATAAAAGGTGCTGTCCTTTAAATCACAAACCTCAACCTTCGTAATCGAAATGTGCAATGTGTCTGAAAAATTTTTAAAAAGATCATGGGTCATGGGACGTTCGTATTTTATATCCTGAAGGGCTGATGCAATCGAAGTGGCTTCGAGCAGTCCGATCCAGATCGGAATGGCCTGACCATGCTCCTCCGACTTTAAAATAATTATAGGCGTATTCGATGCCGGATCCATTGTCAGACCCGCTATGCTTACTTTATGCAGCATAACTTTCTTCTCCTTTCAACCCTCCGGTTGCAGATTTAGCTCCAACGGGCTTACCCCAAAGTGAGTGGGCGTATGCCTTCTCAATCTTGGTACGAACCATTTTTCCCGCAAAAATGTCAGCATCGCTCTGCGGAGTGTCGTTATGATAAAAGTTGACGATTTTGTTGGTGGACGTTCGCCCTGTCCACTGGACAATGGGTTGTGAGCGGTTAAAACTGCCGGATGATTGTTTTTTACTGATACCTTCGACGAGAATCGGCTGAACAGAGCCGACCAGCGCCTGATTTTTCATTCTGGTAAAATTTTCTTGCAATTTCAGCAATATCTGCAGCCTCTCTCTTTTTTCTTCTTCTAAAATCTTATTCTTAAATTGCACAGCAGGTGCTTTGGGACGATCCGAGTAGACAAAAGCGAAAAGTCCGTCAAATTGTACCAATTTTATCAAATCCATGGTTCTATTGAAATCTGCTTCGGTCTCTCCCGGAAATCCCACAATAAAATCGGATGTAATCGCTATGCCGGGACAAGTATCCCTGAGTTTGGTGATTTTGTCAAGATACAGCGCTTTGGTATATTTGCGGTTCATTCGTTTTAATATTCGGTCGGATCCCGATTGGATCGGCAAATGAATATGATCGCACACCTTTTCGTTGGTCTTAAAGGCGTTTATCAAATCATTGCCGAAATCCTTGGGGTGAGAAGTTGTAAACCGGATTCGCAAGAGCCCCTCAATCGAATTCACGCGAGAAAGTAATTCCGCAAAAGAACACAAGCCTTCCTTTTTCCCATAGCTGTTTACATTCTGTCCGAGCAGCGTAACTTCTTTAACACCGGATTGAACAAGACCCCTGATTTCTTCCAGGATGCGGTCCGGGTGCCGGCTGATCTCCCTTCCCCGCACGTGCGGAACTACACAATATGTACAAAAATTGTCGCAGCCTCGCATGATGGTCACAAAAGTCGACACCGATCCATCAAGCCGGCGATCCGGCAAAGCATCGGGCTGACGCGGTTTTTCCGTCAATGCAACATCGACAATGCGGCAGCGCTTGTTCTCTATTTTTCGAATTAAAAGGGGCAGGCGATCAATAGCCTGGGTCCCAAACACAAGATCGATGTATGGAACCCGCCTGAGTATTTTATCTCCCTCCTGCTGTGCTACACAGCCTCCAACACCGATGATGAGACCCGGCTTTTTAATTTTCAGCCTGGCAAGCCGCCCCAGGAAACTAAATGCTTTTTGTTCGGCTTTCGCCCGAATCGTACAGGTGTTGACGATAACGAGATCGGCTATTTCCAGACTGCCAGTTTGCTGATATCCCAGGGCAGCCAGCCGGGCGGCTATTTGCTCGGAATCATAAACATTCATCTGACAGCCGATGGTATTTAGGTAGAAATACTTATTCAGCATGGGATTTTTTTAATACCCTATCCTCATCCAGACAAGTCGGCATTGACTAGTGACTATTCAATTCTGAGCCACTTCCATCATAACATCGCCATTAAGGTCCGTCAGAATCATATCCACGTCGGATTCACAGCCGGGTGCGATGTGAAAGACGACGGCACCGGACTCAGGGTTTAGGGTCTCAATCATCGCGAGACCATCGTAAGCTTCGAATATGAATCTTAAATAAGCAATTTTGCGGCGATCGACACGGTAATACCGTTTGATGGTTTCTCCGGGAACCTGGCTGGTTGACATGACTGTGCAAAAAACCCTCCGACATGGTTAATTTGGAATAGCAGTCTGGTTTTTTTCAACCCAGAACGTTGAACTCTAAACCTTTGAGCCTAGGTTAGTATAATCATATCCCTTGTTTTTTCAATAAAAAAGCGAATGGGACATGATAACAGCCTTCATTCATATAACCATCCGCAATCCAGGATCTAAAATCATTTGGGTTGTTACCCATCAAAATTTAGGATATATGACCCACCCATGAAAAACCACTGGCACATGCTTGAAGCGGACCCGCAGAAAGTCAGAGAACTGAGCCAAAAATTGAGTTGTCATTCGGTCACAGCAAGCGTTCTGATCAATCGCGGAATTGATACCATCGCGGCTGCCACGGATTTTTTGAACACCTCCTTAAATAATTTACCTCCGCCCTTTTCCTTAAAGGATATGGATGTTGCCATCAATCGCATTCATAAGGCCATCACTGGAAATGAAAAAATTTTGATATTTGGTGACTACGATGTTGACGGCGTCACAGCTACAGTCATTTTGCTGAACTTTTTGCGTTATGCCGGCGCCGATGTTTCCTACTATATTCCCCACCGGGTTACTGAGGGTTACAGTATCCAGCCCGCACATATTTCCAGTTACGCCCGCCCTCAAAAAATCGATCTGATCATCACGGCAGACTGCGGATCCGACAGCCATCAGGCGGTGGCAGCGGCTAAAAGGTCCGGAATCGATATGATTATTACGGATCACCACATCATCACGGAAAATATTCCGCCGGCTCTGGCGGTGATAAATCCAAAGCGTCGGGACTGCCCGGCGAATCTGCAAAATCTGGCCGGTGTTGGTGTGGCATTTTTTCTATTGATCTGTCTTCGAACCCGGTTGCGTGAAAAGGGATTCTGGCAGAAACGCCCGGAGCCCAATTTGAAAAATTATTGTGATCTTGTGGCGTTAGGCACCGTCGCGGACATGGTGCCGCTGGTTGAGGAAAATCGCATCCTGTGTAAAACCGGGTTAAAACTAATCCAGGCCGGCCACCGTCCCGGTTTGGCGGCTTTATCGGAAGCCAGTGCCATCCATAGCGATGTCCTGGATGCCGACGATATCGCCTTCCGGCTAGCCCCCCGTTTAAATGCGGCAGGTCGCATGGATCATGCCGCCAGGGCCGTTGAACTACTGACTGCTAAGGAAATGGATCTTGCTGTCAAAACAGCGAACACGCTGAATCTATTAAACCAGAAGAGACGCCAAATAGAACAAGGGATCTATGCCGACATCCAACGGTTTTTAGAAATAAATCCCTCATTACTTCAGCAACGCTCTCTAGTTCTATCCGGGCAAGGATGGCATGCGGGAGTCCTGGGGATTGTGGCGTCGCAGATCGTTAACGCCTATTATCGCCCGGTTGTTTTAATCACAACCCGGGACGGTTTTGGAATGGGTTCCGGCAGAAGCATCGCGGGACTCAACCTTTATGAGGCGCTGGTGTCCTGCAAGCCGTACCTTGAATCCTTTGGGGGACATTCCATGGCAGTCGGTCTGAAGATACGGGAAGAAAATATAGCTGAATTCCAAACCGCCTTTGAAAGCCTCATCCGGCGCAGGATTCAGCCGGAGGATTTAACGCCTACCTTGCAAATTGAATCTGAATTAGATTTTGACACGATTTCAGATGCATTGGTCAATGAGTTGGAAACTTTAATGCCGTTTGGCAACGGGAACCCGGAGCCACTTTTCATGGCTGCCAACGTGACGGTGGTATCATCAAAAATTGTGGGAAAAAACCACCGGCGCATGATCCTACGGCAAGCATCAGCGCCGAACGCGCCGCTCCTTCAGGCCATCCAATTCAATGTCGATTCCCGAGATTCAAATAAACAACATTTTCCCCAAGTCATATTCAAACTTCGCTGGAACCGCTGGAAAGAAAGAAAAACCGCTCAACTTATCGTTGAAGATCTGCGATAATGAAATGATGGCCTCCGGCTCGACTCCGTCCTGTAGGGACTACGCCCCGGCTTCCGGCTCGTAGCGCCTATAGCTCGGAGAGAGGGTAGAGCCTACGCCTCGGAGAGAAGACTGGAGAGATGGCCTCCGGCTCGGAGAGAGGATTGGCGGATTGAACAATAGATTTAAAACCTTTTTTCTTGCAATCGTTACTTTGAATTATTACTATACACCAACAGCACAATATATAAAAAAAGACTAAATTCCTTAAATTTTCAATCTTCAATCATAAAGGTGATATGACATGGGCAAGGTCTTCCGGCCAAGTTCTCGCGAATCAACCATTTTATCGAAAATTGAGTCGACCAAGGAGCACATGCGACGACTGGCGATCAGCAGGGTCCGAGACTGCTCGGAGTCTCTGGCCAGTGCGATTGCCATGAAACTGGTAGAAAAGAACCTGGTCGAAACAACCAATAAAACCGCCCTTGACGAACAACTAATAAGCTGTCTTGAAAATATGAACCGGTTGGAAGATTTTGATATTGATTATCAGATTGCACCCCTTCGAAATTTAGTTCCCCAGCCTCATATCGTCAGCCTCTATGTGACCTCATTTGTTATTGAAAAGCTCATCAAACACAAAGATGTTGTGGATATTTACGGCTCCGATGAAGAAATTTATTTTACCATCAACGAGCAAGTAAAAAAGTTTTTGCCGAAATAATGCGTCCCAGTTTTCATCCCAGGCTAATCAACGGTCCCTTTGATGATCCCGGGCTTTTTATTCCTTTTCAATTTCAAAATCGCGCCGTCATTTTCGATCTCGGAGACATCAACTGCCTGGCGCCCAAAGACATCCTCAAAATCAGTCATGCCTTTGTATCCCATACCCACATGGACCATTTCATCGGCTTTGACCGTCTGTTGCGTCTTTCTCTGGGACGCGAGAAAAATCTTTCGCTTTACGGCCCACCGGGTTTCTTAAAAAATGTGGAAGGGAAACTGGCCGGGTATACCTGGAATCTTGCCGATAAATATAACTACCGGCTTCGTTTGCAGATCAGTGAAGTACATCCACATTACACGTTATGCCGGCAGTATCGGTGCCACAACAGGTTCCAGTCGCTTATAGATCCGGTCGAGCAGCCGTTTGCCGGTATTTTGTATGAAGATCCGGCCGTTAAGGTCTCGGCCGTTAACCTCGATCACAAAATTCCCTGTCTGGGATTTTCCATTAAAGAACGCTTTCACGTAAATATCATTAAAAGCGGTTTAACAACGCTGGGGCTCTCCCCGGGCCCCTGGCTGATGAAATTTAAGCAGGCACTCTACCACCGGGCTGATCCCGCTTCTAAATTTGAAGCCAAATTCGATCGCCAAAAGCCGGCAAAGCATTTCATCCTGGGGCAACTTGCCGATAATATTGCCCGCATCACGCCGGGGCAAAAAATAAGCTACATAACCGATGTGGTTTACAGCCAATCTAATCGGAAGCGGATTGTGGCATTGGTCAAAGGGTCCGATCACCTGTTTATTGAAGCGCCATTTATGGAGCAAGACCGCGAGATTGCCGAAAAAAAGCACCATCTAACTACCCGACAGGCCGGCCACCTGGCTGCAGATCGTTCCCGCCGAGGTGCGGCTCGTTCCGGGCGAGAAGCACGGCTTCACCGCGCGGACCTTCGACGCCAAGGGACGGTTGATCGGCGAGGTCCCTGCCGAGTGGAGTCTCGACGGGCTTCAGGGAAAGGTCGACGCTTCGGGTCATCTCGTTCCCGACAAGGACACGGCGTTCCAGGGAGGTCACATCGTCGCCAAGGCCGCCGGCCTGACCGCGCAG
>CAMYLH010000006.1 GCA_947259065.1 uncultured Desulfobacterales bacterium | reverse complement strand
AAAGCACTGCGGGAGCTTGGCGTAAGAAAGGTGCATATGCGCGTGAGTGGTCCCCCGCATCGGTTTCCCTGCCATTACGGCATCGATTTTTCAACCAGAGGAGAGTTGATTGCATCCCGTAAAACGGTTGAAGAGTTGCGGGATTATTTAGGACTTGATTCCCTCTACTATCTGAGTATCGACGGCCTTCTAAACGCCACCGAGTTTAAACGTCCGGAAGAAAACTTCTGCAAAGCCTGCTTTGACGGTTGTTATCCTGTGGCCTTCGACACCCATCTGACCAAAGACTGCCTTGAGAGCAACTAGGCGACCACCGCCTGTAAAATGCGTTTTCGTTAGTCGGTTGAAACCGAATGAAGTCTAAGGGAAATGGCCTTTGTCAATATCCTTACCGGTATTGGTATTTTGGAACTGGAAAGATCTCTCAATAAAGCCCTTGAAGAGATCGAAACCCTCTCCGTTACGGATGCACTTACCCAAGTCTACAACCGGAGGTATCTAAACGAGAATTTCGCCGATGGCCATATTGGATCAGATGGACCAATATCTCTATCAGGCCAAAGCGGAAGGAAGAAACCGGGTTGTCGTGAGTCCGATGTAATAAAACCCGAAAATCTCCCCTGTCTTCGATGTTTAGTAAATTTGGGTTGTTAGTACCATAATTTATAAATCCGCTTCATCCACTCTCAATACAATTATCGGCCCCCCGTCAAGGAGGAATTCAAGCTGCATTTCCTCTGATCTGCTGGACTTTTCTTACATTTAATAAACTGGAATAAATATTGCATCATACCTTTCATGAATGATTTTCAAATTTTAACGCATGCAGGGAGGGTATTATGGATTTCACTTTTGTGGACGGAGATTCTAAGGATTTTGATTCAGAAACCTACATTAAAATACTGATCGCCATTGCCAAGGCCGATAAGGATAACGGCCACCGGGAATTCGAATATGTCCGCAAACAGGCCCAACGCTTGGGGGTTGACTACGATCGGTTTTTGGCATCCACCGAAAAAACATTTGACATAAATAAGCAGCGCGTTTCCCGCCTCACAGCCTTGGTGGTTCTTAGAGATGCCATCATGATCGCCTCCATGGATCGCAACTTTTCCCTGCCTGAAAGACAAAAGGTGTACGGCTTTGCCGCAAAACTGGATATCCCCCGCAACGATGTCGATTATCTTGAGGAATGCCTTAAAGAGTATCGGGCATTGGGTGAAAAATGGGACGGACTCGTGGCCGGCAACTATTAGGAAAATATAACTACGATGGAAGCCGCGGTTTTTGATCCCAGTCATTGGAAGATTTTGCTATCGCCATATGTTACAGCCCTGAAGCAACAGACGGCCCACCTTGATCCACTGGACCCCTGGTTTTCCCTGATCCTGTTTATAGCGGCATCAGTGGTGATGATATGGCGCCTTGAGGCCCTCGAAAAAAAAGGCTTTGAAGGCACCGTTTTAGGCACTTTGGTTATGCCCTATGCCTCTGGATTTTCTAATCTGATGTTTGCTTTTGTTCTTGGCAAATCCGGCGGTTCGGGGTCACTCGTCCTTGAAAACTGTCTTGTCAATAATGTCACCAATCTGACATTGCTCGTCGGTTTATCGACACTCTTTTGGACCCTCATCGTAATTCCTTCAAAATCCAAAAAAGGTAAAAGAAAAATTACCAAGGCCCATCGTATTAATTATCTGTCATTATTATTAACTCTTTTTGCATTGTTTTTTTTTACCGGCGTCGTGTGGGCCTTGGCCAGAGACGGATCTATAGATTTTTCAGATGGTTTGGTGCTTGTCGGGGTGTTTTTGTTCTGGCAGCTGTTTCATATTTTCGATATTCTCAAGCACAATTTCCTTCACAAACGTTCCTTTCCGAAGTCCATTATTTTTGATTTTATTATCGTCATGGCCTCAGGCATTGCGGTCTACTATAGCATCGAGCGCCTTGTGGCCTGGATCCCTCGTACAGGAACTGGATTTTTTGTGTTTGATAATCTGGGCTGGCTCAGCGGAATATTAATGGTTCTGCCAAACGGCATGGTCGCCCTTTATTATGCAAAGGCCAACCGTGCGGACGTGGTCTATACGTCTCAGATCGGAGACGGACATATCTGCATCCCCATGTGTGTGGGGTTGTTTGCTCTGTTTAACACGATCAAAGTCCCGCCTCATCTGAACCTGAGTGTCAGTATCATTATCGGCGCCGGGCTCCTCCATTTTACGTTTGTGGCCCTTTTGGGGCGGTTACCCAGGAGCGTCGGTGTTATCCTGACCGGCACCTATGGATTCTTTCTTTACAAAGGGCTTATTAGTTGAGAAAAAGATGATATGCATCTGCTTCTCAAAACTATCTGCTGGCTGCTCTTACTTTATGCTGCATACTGCTGCCTGCTTTTTGTTTTACAGCGGCAGATCCTTTTTCCCCGCAGTGCGATTCCACCGCCGATGCAATCCGACCAGAAAATTGTCGATTTAGAAAAAATCCGACTGGAGGTCGGATTCGGCAAGGTTGAAGCCTGGTTTATACCGCCGGTTGCTGAACGGACGGCTGGACCGGCTCCGGCCGTTATTTTTGGCCATGGAAACGGTGAATTAATCGATTTCTGGCCTGATAAACTCGAAGGGTTTGCTCAGCTTGGAATCGCACTGCTGCTGGTGGAATATCCTGGTTACGGGTCTTCGGCGGGCTCCCCTTCGCAAGACAGTATTACGCAGATCTTTGTTGCCGCCTATGATGATATGGCATCAAGGAAAGATATCGATTCCTCTCGCATTGTTTTTTTCGGCCGTTCTTTGGGTGGGGGTGCCGTCTGTGCTCTGGCTCAAAGGAGATCTGCGGCGGCGCTCATCCTGATGTCGACATTTACCGGTGTTCATTCCTTTACAAAACGTTTTTTGGTCCCATCATTTCTCGTGCGGGATCCTTTCGACAATCTATCGGTCGTAAGAAACTACCCGGGGCCGGTGTTGGTCATACATGGACGACACGACGAGGTGATCCCCTTCTCCCATGGAACAGCTCTTTACAAAGCAGTTCAAAAAGGAAAAATGATCGCTTATGATGCCGGCCATAATGACTGTCCGCCGGATTGGAAAATTTTCTGGCATGATGTGGCCTCTTTTCTTCGAGAAACCAGGATTATAATTTAGCCGGGCAGGGGCAGCGGGGGAAGAATTTTTATAAATTTATCTATTTTAGGTACCGAACAGTACTATGGATATACCCCTTAAATCTATACAAATTCTAGTTCAGCAATAGAATTACCGCTTGCCCTTTTTTAAAATGCGGTATAAAATTAATGTTTAAGTTTGAGTGATAAATAATGACCGGAGGTCGAGATGCTCGAGTCGAGGTATTTAAAAGACAATATTGAAAATATTGAAAAACTTTTAGGAATCCCTGCCCTCAGGAATTTTGAAACAAAAAGCCTTCAAAAGCTTCTCAGGTTAAGCAAAATCAGGGAATACGAGGACGGCGAAGTGATAATTCGGGAAGGAGGCCTGGACCCCTGGCTCTATATTCTGCTTTCCGGGAAAATTCGAATTACCAAGGAAGACCTGGAAATCAATACCATTGATAAAAAAGGCGAAATTTTCGGCGAAATGCGAGTTATCGATTTTATGAAGCGATCCGCCTCGGTTGTTGCCGTCGGAAAAACCACTTGCCTTGCCGTTGACACATCTGCTAAAAACAGAATTTCCGCTCAGGATCCAACGGATGAAAAGTTGGATTTTTTACTGTTATTATATCGAATATTTGCCGAGTTCATGTCGATCCGTCTTCGGGCCACCAACGAGGAACTGATTACCGCTAAGAAGAAAATCAAGCGTTTACTTACTAAAATATGATCCGGACGAAAACCGTAGCCTTTGCAAAAAATTCCTCCAATATCTTTTTTCATATTCTAACCAAGTGTAATCTCAAATGCCGCCATTGCTATATCAATCCCAGCCAGCATGGCAAAAACACCCTTCCGCTGCCTGTGATTAATGCCTGGCTCGAAGCGTTTGCCCAGGATAGCAACTCAAAGAACCTCATTTTTTTAGGGGGTGAACCGACCCTTCACCCGGATTTGCCGGCGGCAGTTGAATATGCCCGCAGCCTGGGTTTTGGCTCAATCACCATCGATACAAACGGATACCTATTTCACGATATTATTTCAAAGGTCGAGCCCGGAGTAGTGGACTATTTTAGTTTCAGCCTGGACGGCACTACCCGTGAAACCAACGATCGAATTCGGGGTGCCGGCTCCTTTGACACCTGTATTGCCGGCATCCGCAAAGCAAATTCAATGGGCTTCGCCACCAGCCTGATCTTTACGGTAAGCAGCGCCAATATCCATGAAGTGGACAGGCTGCCACCCTTACTAAAGGATATTGGTATTTCCAGGTTCTTTATACAAATCATTGGCTTACGAGGAAGATCCGCAACAGGAAGCCAGACCCTCATCCGGGATCAAAAACTTCAGGTTGCAAGATCTCAATGGCTGAATACCATCCCGCGGGTTGCCCGCCAAATTGCGAAATTTGGAGTCACGGTCACCTATCCTAAAGTTTTTTTAGGCACCGGTGAAAATTTCGAATGTGCAGGTCTGGTGGCCGATAATTATTTTGTGTTCCCCAACGGCAGAGTGTATCGATGCCCGTTGTGTGAAGACTTTGCACTTCACAGCCTGATTTTCAAAAATAACCGGCTGGTGCCTGCTGAAAAACTCAACGAAAGAGACCTTTTTCAACTCAATATAGCTGAAGGCTGTGTCATGAACAAGTTGATTCAGCCTGACAATTTACGCTACGACAGTGCCGGGAAGCCGGAATACAAAATAGCCTGCTGCCTTCTGAAAGAAGAGATTAGAAATGACTGAGAATAAGACCCTAAGCTTTTTCCGAGACGACGTTTGGAAAAAGTGCCCCCTGAAGGGCAGCAAGCACGCCGATAATTTATATGGGTTTCAGGTGTCGGGTGTCAGGTGTCAGTATTTAACATCTCCTTTTTCTGAGACCCGCGCTCGTGTGAAACCTCCATTTTCTGACAACATGTTGTCAGAAAATGCTCGATAGAGGCTTAACGCTGCAACATAGGGGTAGAGGATACCCGGCTTGAGAGCCGCGACTTACGGGTTTTGGACCCAAAATTCCTGCTTGAAACCTGAAACCTCTCACTATTCGAGTGCTAAATTCCACTCAGCACACCAACAAGTTCGCATGCAAACGATTCGTCAAAAGATCATCGACCTTTTAAGCCTCCAGGAGATGGATGCACGACAATTATCCAAACAGATTGGTATCCGGGAAAAAGAGGCGGTCGAGCACCTTTGCCATATTTCACGGTCGCTGGCGGTCAAGGGCAAGAAGCTGACGATTCATCCGGCCGAGTGCCTACTTTGCGGATATGTGTTTGAAAATCGTCAGCGCTTTACGCGGCCCGGCCGCTGTCCTCGTTGCAAAAAATCACACCTGCAAAGCCCGGGATTTTATATCATTAATTTGGTCTGATCATACTTTTTCCAAACACCACTTTCAACCTGATCCCTGCTTGATAAGCATGCAGGAATGATTAAGTTCTTCCAAGTTTACAAACCTATTTAATACGGGGCGCTAGTTTTTTTGCGATGTTGCCGTTGCAACACCGGGAGAATTCTTGCCCGCCAAGGAGCACAGACATACGATGGCGGTCTGGATGGTATCTGCAATTTTAATTGTTACCCTGTATTTGCTCATTACTGAAAAAGTTCCGGTGGATTTAACTGCCATCGGAATCATGGTAATGCTGATGATCAGCCGTGTGCTCGCTCCGATTGAGGCAGTGGCCGGTTTTGCTCACCCGGCGGTCATAACCGTCGGCTCCATGTTTCTGGTTAGTAAAGGTATGGTACGAACCGGTGCCGTGGGATACATCGGCCAAAAAGTCATCGCGATTGCGCGCGGAAACGCCAAGCTTGCCGTACTGGTGGTCTTGTTAACCGTGGCCGTCGCTTCCGCATTTATCAATAACACGCCCGTTGTCGTTCTTTTTATTCCGGTGGTTATGCGAATGTGCTGTCAATTTGGTCTCAGCCCGTCAAAAATACTCATACCGTTATCCTACACTTCAATATTGGCCGGCACCTGTACGCTAATCGGCACCTCAACCAATATTATTATCAGTGATTTAAGCGCCAACAACGGGTACGGTGCGATCGGCATGTTTGAACTTTCGATGCTGGGCCTTCCCATTGCAGCCATCGGCATCGCTTTTCTACTGGTCGCCGCGCCGCGCTTTATGCCCGAGCTGTTAAATCCCATCTGCGAACGTGAAAATGGTGAGCACCGGCGGTATTTGGCTGAATTTGCGATTCCCCGGGGCAGCGCTCTCATCGATCAAGATGCCGCCACGGTTTTTGCAAAGCAATATCCGAATCTTGAGGTACTTGAACTGATCCGCTATTCTCATATCTTTCATCCCCCCCGGGATACTGTCGCCATTGCCGCCGATGATCTGCTGCTGGTAAAAGGATCCGCCAGCGATCTTGTCGAAATCCTCAATCACGATGGGGTTGAACTGCCCCAGTCAGAGAAAGGGCTCTCTTTCGGCTTCGGCCAAAAGGAATCAATCGTCGTGGAGTTGATCATTCCGCCCCAATCCTCCTTTCTGGGACAGAGACTGATGGAATCCCACCTTAAGCGCGATCTCGACCTCCATATCATCGCCATAAAAAGAAGCGGCTTGCACTACACCGAAAAGCAAATTCATGATGTGAAACTCAGAGTCGGTGATATTCTCCTAGTCTGGTGTCATGCAGATAAACTGGAAACCTTAAGGGGTGGGGCGAATTTTATAATTGCCGAGGATGTGCATCATGATATTGTTCACAAAAGAAGGGCCTGGAAGGCGCTTCTCATTTTCGTCGCCCTTGTCACTGTGGCGAGCCTCGGATTGGCCGACATTATGATTTGTGCTCTGACTGCGGCTTTCCTCATGATTCTGACAGGTTGTCTACAGCTGCGGGATGCATATCGGTCTATTCAGGCGGATGTACTGTTGCTCATTGCGGGAACGATCGCCCTGGGTACGGCTATGGAAAAAACCGGAACCAGTCAACTATATGCCGACGCTTATCTGGGGATATTTTCCGGCTTTTCACCGATCGTTGTTCTCGGCGGATTTATTTTGCTGGCCAGCTTGAGTACTCATATACTGAGCAATAATGCCACGGCCGTTCTCCTTTTCCCGATCGCCATATCCACCGCCATGGGGATCGGGGTCGATCCCAGACCTTTTGTAATGGCCGTTTGTTTTGGGGCCAGTGCCTGCTTTGCGACACCCATTGGTTACCAGACAAACCTTTTGGTCTACGGACCGGGTGGTTATCGCTTTTCGGATTACCTGAAATTGGGTATTCCCCTGAATCTGCTGGTATTGCTTCTTGGATCTGCTTTTATCCCGACCATCTGGCCGTTTTAACCGTCAATAGAATTTTACTGCTTTTTATACCATTTGCCATTGGCATCTTGAAGCCATTCGCCGGCCTGGGCCATGCCGGCTATTTGAGCCGCGCGGTGTTTCCCAACCACTTCAACGGTGGTTCCCTGGTTTTTGGCGATTGCCTCATACACCGACTTACGATCCATATTTTCTGCTGCCACAACGTCGGCTTTTTCTTTCTGGCTGCCGATAAATTCCAGAAAGCCTAAATTGTTTTCCCCAATGATCCCCTTATCTTTCAGAGCTTTAATAACCGGCAACCGATCAATCATTCGCTGCTTGATACTATCTGAAGCCGAGTATAAGTTAGTTATCAGTATCCCCAGGATAAGAACAGATAAAATGGCTATAACCTTTTTATGCGTCATCATTAAATCTCCTTGATTATTGAGCTGATCCCATCATTTTTTTACTCGGATGAGGAAGACTTCGTCCCAATTTTCTCTGCGGCAGAATCAACGTCACTAAAGAAATCATCCAGTGCTTTGTCTACCTTAACATTGACATCAATGGTAATATGAATCGGTTTTATTTCCACGGGCGCCACCTCAACTTTGTGCTGCGTGCAGCCATATGAAATTAAAAATAAAAGCGTTGCCGGTAAAATGAGCCTTCTTCTGATCATGACATTGCTCCTTGGGTTATTGGATCATTTTTATAAGACCTTTGTATTGCAGTATCTTGTTCAGCGGGAGTCGAAAGTTGACGTCGAGACGAATGCCCTGAAATTTTGAACCTTTGCTATCCGCTTTGACTTTGATAAAGCCGCCGATATCTTTACTGTAGACAAATGGAAGCATTTTAGCGGGTTTGCCGTCCATTTGCATCTGCAGCAACAGCTCCTCTCCTTCAGAGGCTATATTTAGCTTGGCCCAAGAATAATCATAATCCTTCAATGCTTCTCTGGCAAGCTCGATTTGAACATACTGGGGGGTGTTTGGTGGAATTCCGGCTGTCAGGATATCAGTTCCCCTGAGCTGAATTTTACCGCCATTACCCGGTGTAGAATAGAGAAAACCATCATCAAAACGAATCTTTCCATTCGTATAGTACAGCGGTATGCGACCGTTCACCGTTCCTTCGCCTTGAGCCATGGCCGCCCCGAATTGTTCCAAAACCTTTGCCAATCTTAAACGGTCACAGTAAAAGGTAATGCGATAATCTTCCACTCCGGGAGATATTCGTATCGATTGGGTATCGACGTTGCCGTCACACCAGATAAAGTGCACCTTTTCAATCATAAAAGACCGTGGCGATTCAATCTGAAAGTCAATTTTACCATCTTTTGCTATCAGATCGCCAAGTGCAATTTTAGAAAACACCAGATACTGTCCGGCAGCGCTGCGTATTTTTGGAAACTCAGGGACTGAGAGGGATATCTGAATGCCTTCAACTGCAAATTTGTCTTTCTTGATCCGCACGTTTGCGTTTTCCACCTGCAAATTAATGGCCCCTTTGAATCCTGAACTGTCCAAAGCCAAATCTCCGCTAAGCATCAGTTTTCCATTTACCGTGACGCCCTCAGAACCCGGGAAAAAGGTTCCCAGATCAATATCAGCAGCCTGATTCGGGCGAAGAAGTGTAAAATTCACCTTCGTGACCCGATCGCTTGCATCAAAAAGCTTGGCATCTGTGCTAAAATTCAGTGACACTTCCGGTAAAAGCCGGTTGATATGCCGGCCTTTAAAAGTAAACCCGGCGGGGGTTTGTTGAATTTTGCCCTTGATTTCCCCTAAGTTCCTCTGTTCATGATACAGGGCGCTGATGGATATATTGCCGTTTTTCATTTGCCTTGCGGGAGGCCACTTGAATGGAATAACACCCCGGGCACCGCTGATTTTGATGCCCGTTTTCGGCATTTTAAGACCGCCACCTTTAAACTGCAGCAAGCCCTCGAGCCCTGGGGTGCTGTTGATTTTTGGTTTTACCTGACCGGACAATGTCATGTCTCTGATATCTATCCGGGCAGGCGAAAGCAGTATGCGAGTATTGGGTAATTGGAGTTTAAATGTTGCTTTTGGAAAGACTTCGCCGTTGTTGGCAAGATCCGCCGTGCCCTTTAAAACAACCTGGGGCAGGTGAATCGTCTTCGTTCGGGAAGCGATATTGACTCGCGGAACACTGATCGCATACGCTGTCGGCAGATCATCGAGTTCTCCCGTGCCGGAGATATCGATTGTCGGCATCCCGGCTGTTATCTTATATTCGTCAAAATTGAAGTGAACGGCATGGTCCTTGGATGGTTTGGGGGGAGTGCTCTTGATCTTGAATTGTATGTTTTTGTCATGACTATAGTCAGCAGTAAAACTGCCTTGCAACGGCAATGATTCAAATACTTCAATCGGCAGAAGCTCACTCTGGTGGACAGCTGATGGCAGCAATGTTAAATGAAATTCCCCGGCACTTTCAACCTGCTTTCCGTTTGTTTTGATGGCGCATTGCCATTCGGAAAGCATTAAGGGTATCGGCGAGATTGCCGATATGGCTGAGCCACTTACTCGCCAAGGGTCAGCGGTGGTTTTCGATAGATTGATCTTAAAGGGTAATTCTGTTTGGTCGGGACTGCGAACATTTTGAAGTCGTAAATTGCCCATTCTAATTCTGCATGTTTGCAGTTCTACAGAGGCATCGAGCGATGAAATCTTAAAAGGCGTCAGCTCTAGTTGAGCGGTTGCCTTTAAATCCAATTTGCCGGAAACCATTAAACCTGAAACCGTTTGAAACAGATCGGAAAATCTATTCAGATCCAGCGCGTCGGCCGCTGAGTTTAAAATGATTTTGCGGTGCTTTAAATCTATTTCTGCTTCAGTGCGAATGAGCTGCCCTCGGGGATACATAGATGCCGTTAGGCTTAACAGACGGTAACCTGCATTTACAGGGGTAACATTGATTTCGAAGGGGATTCTGTGCTGTTGATCATCGATTTTAACAACCACCACAGCGTTGGAAATCGCAAGCTCCCGCAAGAAGATTGGAAGTAAATCGCCTTCTGGTTCCGGAACCGATGCCTGTTTAGATCGCAGTTTGGTCAAAATCTCATCAAGATCGATTCCGCGCAGGGAAACTTTTCCGTCTTTAACTTCGCCGAACAGTTCAATTCCGCCCAATGTTATTCGCTCTATTTTTTGCCGATAAAGCGCTTTGGGTGTATAGTCGATCTGAGCGGACTGGATTAAAAGTGCCGGCTTTTGCTCTGGTCCGATTCGTAAGGCACCCAGATCGGCGCTATAGATGCCTATATGACGAATCTTGAAGGCGAAGTCCGTAATTCCGGTCTTTGCCAGCAGTTGGGGAATGACCTTGGCCTCCAGATAGGGTGGAAGGAAGAAATATAATCCGGCCCAAATACCGACCGCAATCACGGCCAACACAAGGAGAATGCACACGGTAAGGGTTATTTTAGGTTTCGTCGACATGCTTGATCAATTCTTACGGCGAGTTTGCTCTCATCTTGAAGGTTAGTTTGGAGAAGATCGAATTAGATTCTTTGTAAAAATGCGCTGCGCGTCATGCCGGATCCCACGGAGTCATTCAAAATGAGCTTTGCATGTTTCAGCCGATCAATGTTTCTGTTTATCTTAAATCCTTGCAGTGTGTCCGCCTGCAACGCCCCGCGCTTCAAATCATATGGCAGTCGTTGCATACAAACCACCGAGCAGTTGCCGCGTTCATGAACATTGGTGATCAGTTTATTGGCGATTAAATCGGCCACGGCTTTTTTTTTCTCCGCCGGATCACGATCGAGGACCTGCGCCAGGGTTAACGGTATCATGGCGAAGTTGGCCTGGTGCTCAATAAGAAGATCGATATCGTCCAAGCTAACACCGTTTGAAAATAATAGCTCGCTCAATAGGGTTTTTGCACCCCGCGTGGCATATAAAAAAACACCTTTGCCGTCCATATCTCCAAAAATTTCATCTTTGTCAGCGACCGCCTGGATGTAATCGGCAAAGCAGCCATGGGTCCGGGTCAGGGAGTCTATAATCCCTTTAAGGGGTGGTTGAAAGCGATAGTTTTCTCCTTGGTGCAGGGTGGCGATGCTTTTATCGGGTGACAGATAAACGGAGACAACTTTTTTATACTTACCGGATGTCACGTAGGCTTTAGCGATTTCTTCCACCCACTCTGTTTTTCCATCCAGCGTCATAATATCATATGCAAAAGAGATTATATGCTGATCATAAAACTCCAGGGCCTCCTTGAAGCGTTTGAACGTTCCTGCGATTGCTTGCTCGGGATATATCAGCTCGGCAAGTGAATGCTGGACACGTGCCGCTGTGGCCGGAACCCTGTAAACGAGACTGCCGAGATGATTATCGATGATGATACCGTCTATATCGTTGTTTTCGCACAATCTGAGAAGTTGTTGGGCGGTTTCGGCCACGGGATCCCTTTTCAGGGTAAATTCGCTTCGCTGGCGGATCGAATACTTCCCGGTCTGTTCGGCAGAATTGGTGCAGCTAACGGTTTTAAGTGCTGTCGCCAGGGCATCATCTCCAAAAATTATGTTGGCCGTATCATCGGGTTTGAAGGCTTTGGCGCGGTGAAGGTTTTCCGCACCGATGATAATCGACAGGTCTTGCGGCTTAAGGAATCCCGTGAGAGAAAGCATAAAAACAAGCTCGACGGCGACATTGAAACCGGGACAACCTGCATACAAATCAAATACATGAGCATCAGGGCATTGCTCATTGATGATACTATAGGGGTACCTGATCAGTGGGCCGGGATCATATTTATCATCCCCCACATTGGTGGCACCGATGACCAGTTTGATCCGAGCAGGATCAATATCGGACGTATCGATAAGATCCTGCAGCGCCGTAACACCGATACGTTCGTTGGTCCCGGCCGTCTTTCTGGTCCGCACCCCCATTCTTTCTTCAATGGTTTTACGATTAACCGGAATACCGCCTTTAAAATGCAATTTTTTTTGCTCATATATTGAATTGTCGACCAGTGTCCCCCCGTTCCAGGCGCCATAGGCGACAATTTCCAGAACCGAATCTTCGGACATTAACATCTCCCGTGACAACGAATATTAGACGTTAAATCTGAAATTAATAATATCTCCATCCCTGACTTCATAGGTTTTGCCTTCAAGCCGGACAGTTCCCTTTTTCCTGGCGTCCGCATAGGTCCCGGCTTCCATTAGATCATCATAGGGCAAAATTTCTGCGCGAATAAAGCCTTTTTTGATATCCGAATGAATCACCTCGGCTGCGTCCAGCGCCTGGGTTCCGATTTTTATGGTCCAGGCTCTGACCTCATCCTTACCGATGGTGAAAAATGATATCAACCCTAAAATATCGTAAGATCCGCGGATGACCCTGTTCATGGCGGATTCGCTGATATCGAATTCCTTTAGAAATTCAGCCGCTTCGTCGGTGGACATCTGAGCAAGCTCCTGTTCGAGTTTGCCCCTGATGACCTGACAGTTTTCGCGGTCGGTAAGGCTGTTGACTTCGGGCATGCCATTGTTTTCTTCATCATTGTTGAACAGAACCAGCATCGGTTTTGCGGATAATAATGTAAAGCCTTTTAATTCGCGGGCGGATGTCAGCTCGGCCGATCTGCGCAAAGGGATTTCATTTTCAAGGCTTTTGCGGCATTCGATTAAAAGGGTGTGCTCCCGGGGGTCTGTTTTTTTGCCGCGTTTATGATCAAGTTCGATCCGTTCCAGACGCTTTTCGACCACAATCAGATCCGCTAGAATCAATTCCTGCTCCAGATTCCTGAAATCTTCGTATGGGGTTGTTTTATCAAAACCTGTACCCGTAGGATTGCGAATGACGTGAATCAGTGCATCGCACTCTCTAATCGCCGTCCAGACACTCTGCTCCTTGGTCTGATTTATTTTTGTGCTGCCGGTACCTGGAAGAAAATACTCCACCTGGGCATAGATCGTTTTTTGTGGTTGATACATCTCGCTTAATATATCAATGCGGCTGTCTGGAACTTTTATCGTACTGATTCGATCTTCACCTTTATGAGTGATTGCAGACTTGCTTTTTGTCAGGGCTTCGAAGACCGTAGATTTACCGGATTGCGACAGACCGATGATACCGAGTTTCATTTTGTTTCCGGTTTTTTTGAACCGTCTAATGTCACCACGCCCTCGGATTCGAAGGGAAGGGTGGTCGCAAGCGTGTTTTCACCTGCCACTCTGAGTTTGCCGTTTAAGCGATATTTCAGTTCTTCAGATTCATGCAGGCCGTAAACGCTCCTAAACATTTTGAGGACCGATGAATATACCGCAACCGTCACGAGTTCCGTGCCAAAGGAGGGTATTTTTACGGGAGTGTTGGATACACCGGTGGCAAATGGTTGGCCATTGATCTCAAGCACCGCCTCTATGCCTTTGACCTTAAGATCCATATCATTGGTATTTATAACCCGTAACTGGATCTGGAAAACAGTTTCAAAGCCGGTAAAATCCTCTACCCGAATATCGGCCAATGAAACGCGCGGCGGTTCCAGAGGTTTTCCAATTCCGGCACAGCCTGCCAATAGGAGAACGATAGCTATAATTTCGACTGCCGGGACGATGCGAAACACTTTCGTTTTGCTACTTTTAAAAAGTGATCCCACTTTTATTCCTCATAAAATTGACCCAAAAACCTGAATTAACGGTATAAAAATGGGATAAAAGTTAAGAGCATCGTTATGCGTGATTCTCATCACTCTAATTCCCCAATACACCCTTTAGCAGATCTTTGGCATTCTGTTCTAATGGTTTGAGCTCTTCTTTTTCAAAGACTTTTTTGACTTCCTTGGATTCGAAGATCTCTTTTTCAATGCGCTGTTTGGTGGCAGCACTTAGATCCGGTCGAAATTTTGGCTCTGAAAAGGTTCCGGAAACCAGTATCGGTACCATGATGCCCGAACGTTGGGTCTCATCCCCCTGTCCCTTAATGGTGGCAACGGCTTGAGGATCTACCCGGAAATCAAGAGTTTCCTTCACCAAATCAGCAGTCCCGACAGCGAGTATCCGAATAAAAGGTGATTTAAGGCTGCTTTTTGGAGTGTTGGCAATGCCGTTTTTGATTGTAAAAGGCATCAGAAATTCGGCGAAATCTGTCCGCGGCCGCTTTTCGCCTTTTTTGGCCAGGCCAAAAGCGGCTCCGACATTACGCGCCATGGCCGATAAATCGATGCCAACGATGGCGCCGTCATTGAACCGCAGCTCACCGTTGCCGTTTAAGGTTTTTTTGATGGTTTCAGGATCATCGCCAACCAGGGCCATGTTGATATCGGCGTTGGTTGCACCCTCCAGTAAGTCTTTTTCCAATACATCCTGCAGCAAGGGGCCCACCTGGATACCATTGAGTCGCATATTTATATTGCTACGGGGTGTGTCTTTGGCGACATTCAAGACGGCTTTACCGGCAGCATCTCCTTGATACATTTTTATTTTTATGGGATCAAGGTTGAATATGCCGTCTTTGGCCTTGATTCGCAGCACGGCATCCTGTATTTGGGCTTTATTTACCGTCAGTTTCGCTATTTTTAGAGACCCATCGAGTATCAATCGCCGCAACGGTGCATAATCGGGTTTTTTCTTGACGGGTTCGGCGGACTCTGAAGTTTTACCCTGCGGTGGCTTCTCGCTCTTGGGCGGCATGTATCGGTCCAGGTTAATTTGATCCAGATTCAAATCAAATTTGAGGTTCGGTTTCGAAAACTCAGCCACTGCCGCGGAAAACTTCAACTTGGATTGATCCAGTTCCATATTGCCATTGGTCAGTGATACATTCTTTGCGTCCGCTTTTACGTGAGCACTGAGAGCCAGGCGGTCGAGCGCTTTAGGATCTGTTGTGGATACCGGAAATTCCTGGCCCAATTCGGACATTAGCATTCGCGGCGAAAATTCAGCGAGTTCGATGTTCAGGTCGACGCCGGGACTGCCGACGAGATTTTCAAGATTGCCTTTCAGGCGCAGGGAAATCTGCTTAAGGGCTTTTAAGGATAAATCCAGCGCAATTTTACCTTCTTTCAAACCCGTCCCGACCGGACCGACGGTCCCTTCAAGAGATAGGGGTTTTTTATCTAGTTGCGCTGAAAACATCAGCTTAACCGGGCGAATCAGCGATACGTCCGTCAAGAGTAAGCCGATATCCGTAATTTCCTTTCTTGTGTTCGTGGTGTGATCGATCCACAGGGCCGAACCATTGTTAATGGATACATTTTCAGCGGTCAGGGCGCTGATCGGGATTCCAAATCCGCCCGGGGCTGACTCGGTTGGTGGCGTCTTCTCTTCAGGTGCTTTTTTGGCGGCTGGCTTCGGCTGGGCCCAATTTTCAATTCCTTTTTTGTTTTTTACCAGAACGATCTGTGGTTCATTTAACACAAAGCGTTTAATTTGAATATCTTTGCTGAGAAGCGGCCAGAGTTTTACCCTGACTTCAAAAGATTTTACCTTGACAAAATTTTCTTCGCTGAATCCGGCCGGGTTGCCCAAACGCAGATCTGAAAAAGAAACACCGGCCCAGGGGAAGAGGGACAGGCTCAGGTCATCTCCCACCGAAAAGGGCCGGCCGGTTGCTTCGGTCACCTTGCTTTCAAGAACAGGTTTGTATTTGGCCACATCGACAAACATGGGTATCAGAACCATAGCAGCAATGATGACCACCACAAAGCAACCGACAACAATTGCACCCCATTTTAAAACGCCCTTCATGATATTTCTCCTTTCAAAAGCGTTCGGAGCAAATCCGATCATTGTTTAAAACATCGTTGAATCAGCTCTAAGCTAGGCACCCGTACTGCCGGTGTCAAGCACGGTGCGGGCGGCTGAAGTGTAATGTCAAAATAGACTCGAACTGACTCAGATAAAAATAAATTTGCTTTTCTGAAAACGAACTTAAAATCCCAAATCTCAAGTCCCAAAACCCAAATTATATTCAAATTCAAAGTTCCAATACCCGAAAAATTCCAGTTATTTAAAAGATTTTTCACGATCATTGTATCTGTTTAGAGGATGATGCTCGGTGGGCTTCGACAACCTCGATTACGTATGGAAAGATATGTTCGACGACCACCCGATATCCTTCCGCCCTGGGATGTATCCCGTCAGCCTGATTCAGATCGGGATTGGCGGCAACACCGGTCAGAAAAAACGGAACGAATCCGATGTTTTCCTGCCGGGCCACCAGCGGATAAATTTTTTCAAAGGCAGTGATGTATTCTTGCCCTAAATTCTGGCCCATCTGCATACCCCCAAGCAAAACGGTCACCTTTTTTTCTTTGAGTACCCTGACGATGGTTAGAATGTTTGTTTTGATCAACTCGGGATCAATGCCCCGAAAGCCGTCATTGGCGCCGATGACCAGAATGACGATGTCCGGTTTCAACGATAAAATCCATTTGAGTCTTGCAAGGGTTCCACTGGAAGTTCTTCCGCCACGCCCAAGCCCTCGGTGAGACTGTCGCCTACGGCAACAATAATGCCCTCATACTCAGGAGCCATTATGGGTTCGGCCGGAGATGTTGAATTATCGTCGCATCCCGGAAAGAAAAGAACCAGAATTAAAAATAAGGAAAAAGTGGGTCTGAGTTTTTTCATAGCGCCTCATTCCTGGCTTTGATTCCTAAGGAAAATAACCGGCTTTTGACGTAGAATGGAAATAGAAGGCAGCAACCCAACAACGACAATCAGCGAAACTGTTGCGGCAATCAAATAAAAGCTTTCTACAAGAAATGGCGTGTATGAAATATTGAACACATTTGAACAGATTATCCAACTGGACGTCTGGGATAGCACTAATGCCAGAACGGCGCTTACCAAACCCAAAAAGAGATTCTCGAGGGTAAACACGGCAACCACAAAATCGCTTTTGGCACCCAGAATTTTGTAGTAAACCGCCTCCTGGATTCTGGCAAAGCGGGTGGCTAAAACAGAGGAAAGAATGATTAGTATACCGGCGACCATGCTGAATAAGGCAAAAAAGCGAACAATTAAAGACAGCTTTTTCATCACACCGGTGAAAATCTTAAGGGTTTCGCTGACATCAATCGTACTGACATTGGGAAAATTTGCCGCGATTTTTGTTTGAATTTGCGGTATTCGATTCCCGGGAACTTTTACGGCTGTAAATATGGTTTGGGGAGCATCCTGCAGTGTTTTTTCGGGAAATACAAAATAAAAAAACGGCCGAATCGATTCCCGGGTTCTGGTACGAATACTGGATATTCTGGCCTGCAGCGGAACTCCCTGAATGTTGAAGGTGATGCGATCACCGATATCCATATCTTTGATTTTAGCCACCGTATCCATCACTGAAACCTGTAAATCTCCCCAGTCGTCATTGTGAAGGCGATTGCCTTTTATTATCATCTCATCTTCCAGCAGGTAGTTGCGATAGGTGAGATTAAATGTTCTGGCGAGATTGTCGCTGCGTCGCTGTCGCTCTTTTTGCCGGTTAATTGTTTGACCGTTGATCGTCAAAATCCGGGCTCTAATGATCGGATAATATTGGACCTTCATACCCAAGATATCAGAAAACCGCTCCGTTTGGGTAGGTTGAATGTCCAGAAAAAAAAGATTGGGCGCATCAGCCGGATAGGATTGGATAAAGGCGGCATCCAGATTCTGCTCGATCTGATAAATTGAAAATAGGACTGAGAGAGAGGCCGTCAATGTAATAATAATCGGTTTGGTCGCATTTTTTGGCCGGAACAGCCCTTTGATGGCCTGACGCATGATTAAAAATTTTAGCTTCAGTCGTTTCAGGATATACAGCACAATTCCGGCTAAAAGAGCGGTGATGATGATCAGCAGGATGACACCGCCGACAAAATACAGTCCGGTCTTAACATCTTGGACCTGCCAGAATACCAGCATCAGAAAAAAGGCAAAAAGTAAACTTGTAATCAGGTAAAACGGCCACCCCTTTTGGGTGGCGATGGTTTCTTTTCTGAATACAGCCACCGGTTTGATATCCTTCAGTCGATAAAGCGGTAAAAAGGAATACAGGCCTACTACCATTACGCCCAGGCCGAGTCCCTGGATAACAGATTGCCAGGAGATGTGCAGCTCCACATTGCGCGGCACAAATCCGACAAAAAGAATGTTTAGGGCATTTTGAAGAAACAGTCCCCCCAAAAATCCCAGCATCGTCCCCCCCAAACCGAGAATAGAGAGGATTACCATGTAATGGCGAGTGAAGAACCGGCTTGTGGCACCAATGGTTTTCATGATTGCGATGGTTGTTTCATTTTCTTTTAAAAAGGCGGCCAGGGCGCTTTGGATGCCGACACCGGCCAGCAATAGGGTGAAAATGCCGATGAGACCCAGAAAAAAAAGCAGATTGTCGAAAAATCGTTTTACACCGGATCTTGCCGTGCGAAAAGTATCCACATGTTCCAAGTCTTCATCAGCAGCGGCCCTCAGCCGGACTGCAATCGCGTCGATTTGGCTCTGATCAAAGACTTTGATCAAATAACTGTAACGTACCCTGCTTCTTTTTTTCAGTAGGTCCAGCCGGCCAAGATCATCGGCGGAAATAAAAATCCGGGGTCCCAGAAAGAAAAAATTCACCGGCTGGTCCGGTTCAGCAAGTACAACATCGCTGATAGTCAAGATGGCATTGCCCACCTGCAATTGGGCTCCCACCTCGAGGTTGAGACGGTCTAATAGGGTCGGGGCCACAATGATGCTGCCTTTCCGTAAAAAGGATAGCCCTTTTGAACCACTTTGAGCTTCGCCAGCAAAGCGTCTTGATTGTTTTGAGGCCGCACCATAGAATAAAATTCCCAAACCCGGGTACCCCTAATTTTGTTGCCGGCCTCTAGCCGGGCAACAGCGTTGACGACGGCCGGTGATAAAGCGTAATGCGAGTGAATGATAATATCCGCCGCATGCAGTTTTTTCGCATCTTTTTGCATGGAAGCACGCACGCTGGCAGAAAAACCGTTTAAAGAAATGAGGGTGACAATGGAAAGGGCCACGCAAAGCACGAAAACAAAAGCCTGTCTTCGCGATCGGATAATCTGGCGTACGATGAAATGGATATGCATAATCATTGCTCTGATGTAATTCGGCCGTCTTGAAGGACGATCATCCGATCTGCCATTTTGGCGATGGCGTTGCTGTGCGTCACCAGAACCAGCGTGGTGCGGGATATTTTCTGATTTTCAAGCAGCAATTCAAGGATGGCGCGACCGTTTGCAGAGTCCAGGTTGCCGGTGGGTTCATCCGCAAAGATGATCTCCGGGCTGTTGATCAACGCTCGGGCCATGGCCACCCGTTGCATCTCTCCGCCCGAAAGCTGATGCGGGAAATTGCCGCTTCTTTTGTCAAGTCCCATACGTTGCAACAGCTTTATTGCCTTTTCCCGCGCTGCCGGGTCACGTTTAAGTTCAGCCGGAAACATAATGTTTTCTAAAGCGGTCAATGAAGGTATCAGATGAAAGGACTGAAAAACAAAGCCGATCATATCTTTTCGGAGTTGGGCAAGATCATCTTCGGACTTATCAGTGATATCCCTTTCCTTCAAAAAAACTCGGCCGGATGTCGGTTTGTCCAGTCCCGAAAGCAAGCTTAGCAAGGTCGTTTTGCCGCTGCCGCTGCTGCCCTGCACAACTAAAAATTCACTTTGGGATACGGACAGCGAGACACTGTCCAGTACGCGGATCTCCCGGTGATCAACAGTGTAGGTTTTTGTTACTTGTTTTGCGTTAATGATATTCATCGAATCGGATTCTCATAATAGCGGTTGGTCAAATAGCAACAGACGAATGGAGGTTGTCTCTCATAGGGTATGACAGGCATGCTAAATTTTTATTAATTGAGCAGTCTTGATTGGTTGTGACCTCTCGTATGAAACTTCATAGTTTCTTTTTCGATTTGACCGGCCATTTTTTTGGCCGGCGGCTGGGCTGAACCGTGAACCTTTTGACCGATCACCGAGGCTACTCGCATAGCTTTTCCTCCGAGTTCCAATTAATCGCCCTTTTTCTTGGACAGGGCATGCTGTAATTTCTCGCCCAAAGATCCCATGGAGGACATCGAACTGTCGCTAAAGGTTTGCCAGTTTTGCTCATTGCTTGCATCGCCGGCAGACAGGGTGATTTTCCTTTCGTCAGGATGTATGCTTTCAATCAGGACCGGTATTAAATCGCCCTCCTTTAGCTTTTCTACGACTGCTGGTTCGCTAAGCCTGCGAATATTCGACTTCGGAAGCAGTCCGGTGATGCCGGGCTCCAATGTAATAAAGTAGCCAAAGTTTTCTTTTTTTTCTAAAATGCCTTCAAGAGCCTGGCCGGCGGTATATTTTTCTGCGACATCGACCCATGGATCACCTTCGGCGTCTCTGATACTCAACGATAAACGCCTTTTTTCAAGATCAACTTCCTTGATCAGGACCGACACGGTTTCACCGCTGGAAACCTCGTCTTCGGGCTTTAAAACCCGTTTTTTATAGCTCATTTCACTAATATGGACCAATCCTTCAATGCCAGGGGAAACTTCCACAAAGGCACCGAATTTTGCGCAGCGGGTGACGGTTCCCAATACTTTATGCCCCTCATGAAATTTTTCGCCGGCACTCTCCCAGGGGTCCTCGATAAGTTGTTTCATTGACAAGCCGATCTTCAGCAGTCCGGGCTTTTTATCGGCTTCGATGCTGATGACTTTGACCTGCACGGCATCTGCTACGTTGACCATGGTTTCGGGTTTCGCCGTTTTTGACCAGCTTAGCTCTGATACATGAACCATTCCTTCCACCCCTTCAGACAGATTTACAAAAGCACCATAGGGCATTATCCTGGTAACGTTGCCGGTCATGACGTCTCCGACAGCCAGAGTTTCATAGAATGTTTTTCTTGCCTTTTCCTGTTCCCGGGCGAGCAGTGCACGCCTGGAAACAACGATATTTTTACCGTTTCCTTCTAAGGTCGTAATTAAAAAATCGTATGCTTTTCCCACATAATCTGCGGGATTCTCGACATATTCCAAGTCCACCTGGCTTATTGGGCAAAATGCCTTGCGCTGCAAAATTTCGACGCGTACCCCACCCTTGCATGTTTCCAGGATTTTACCCTCCACGGGTACGGCCTTTTCATAGGCCTCCCTTAACATGTGCAGCCCACCGATACCCGATACTGCTTTGGACAATTTGATTTCTTCATCAGATAACGCCACAACATATAGTTCCAGTACGTCACCTTCTTGAAGCGCCAACTGTCCATTTTTATCGAGCAATTCGGCCTTGTCGACCGCACCGTCAATCTTGGTGCCGGTATCGATAAAAACAGCATCCCTGCCAATGGACACAATTTTCCCACGGATTTTATCACCAATTCCTACCTCGGTTTCAGATCCGGGACTGTATGCATCGAGCATTTCGGCAAAGCTCTTTTCATTTTCTTCATTGTTATCATCGTTAAAATGATCGGTCATGATCCATGCTCCTTTATCATCCTGAAATAACAAATAGTCATGCCTTAACAAGGAAGTTTAATATTTTCAAGAGGTAGTTTTCAAGAATATAGTATACTTGTCTTCAGGCAATCATCAAAGATATTGCCTCAATTTTGGTTTGACAATATATTGCATTGACAAAATGACGTCTATGTAATAAATTTCAATATAAATCGAACAGTTATGACTCCCTATTTTAAAACACCAAATATTAGCCGCAACGAATACCGAGAGACACCATGAAGGATCATGCCGGATATTTTATGGAAAGTGACCAAGAAGCGCTGCGATTGGACGTCAAGACCGATGCTAAAGCCGTTGACAAGCAAGCGCTGTGGGCTGGTATCAAGCCCGGCATGCGGGTTGCCGATTTAGGTTGTGGCGCCGGTAAGACCACTTTTCATTTAAACAAGCTGGCTCAGCCAAATGGCCAGACAATCGGTGTCGATATCGCCAGGCAGCGGATCGAATATGCCAAAACCCATTACAGCGATAAAAATATCGAGTATTATACTGCTGACATCCGCGAACCCCTTGATGATCTGGGACGTTTTGATTTTATCTGGGTCCGTTTTGTGCTGGAATATTATCTTGAGGGCAGTTTTGATATCGCCAAAAATATTTCCAGAAATCTCAACCATGATGGTATCATTTGCCTGATTGATCTGGACTGCAACTGTCTGCGGTATTTCGGTCTGCCGGAGCGACTCGACAAGGCTACACTCGGCCTGATGCAATGTTTGGGGGAAAATTGTAATTTTGACCCCTATGTGGGCGTAAAACTTTACTCTTTTCTTTATGATTTAGGCTTCAAGGACATCGATGTGAACCTGAGTCCCCACAATTTGATTTTCGGCGAGCTAAAAGAAAATGAAAAATTCAACTGGGTCAAGAAAGCAGAGATTGCCGGTAGAAATTCAGGCTATCCATTTGAAGAATACGGTGGGGATTTTGACGCATTTATGGAAGAGTTCAATATCTTCTTCCGTGATCCGAGAATATTCACCTACACGCCGTTGATTGCTTGCCGAGGCGTAAAGCCTTAAAATCCGCCTCGCTCATAGTCTTTTGATACTTGAATCCTGACGACTGAGTGCCCAAACTGATTTTAACCGATTTAGAAACGGGCACTAATTAAATGGGGGGTCGGGGAGCTTCTCAAAAGCGAAAAGCTGTTCATCCGTAACGATCCTAATGGTCTCAGTCTGCATCCGGTTCAGTGGCTATCGTCTACTCCGCTATAATTAAGGCTTACGCTGAAAACTCCCCGACCATTCAAATAAATCTCAACAGGCGTCCCAAATACCTGAAGTATGGGTCTGAATATTGCAGACTGCAGACCCACAGATTGTATAATTTATCATATGATATATTCTGTTCATCCGCAAAGGATGCCGGATACAGCAGCGCGGGGAAATCTTTTTTGCCGGTGATGTCTGCCACCTTCGAGATAGCCGCCTGCAAGATATCGGCACTGAATTCTGATTTGTTCGTCACGAATACTTTGACGCAGTTGGTGATATTGGAGAGATTTAAGCCGATATCGGCCAGGTTGGCCAGTAATACCGCCTTAAGGTCCCCGTTATTCTTCAATGAGTAAAGATGGCGCTCTCTGGTTAAACCCAGTTGACGATATTCATCGCTGAGAATATTGTCGTCCATTTTTTCAGGCTTCAAATCTATGGCTTCCAGCATCAACCCGCCTGACGTGTATTCGTAAAAATCTGCCAGTTCCTGAAGATCTTCGGGTTGGGTTTCGAATATCTGCCAGCTGTCCGGTAAATCCTGTGTTGACTGGGTTCGGTTGTCGAAATGAAAATAAGCGAAGCTGTCCAGCGAACAGCCCTTGGGATTTTTTATGTGTTTGGCGGCACCGCCGAACACCCGGCTGGGAAATCTATTATCCGGGCGATAGTAGCAGATCATATAGTCCATGTGAAGTGAATAGAGGCGGTGGGAGTCGTTTATCATACGTCCGATTTGATCCAGTACAATCAGACCCACCTTGTTTGCATTGGATTTGCTGGCAGCGTGGTGATGAATCATCCAGGCGTTTTCATAAAAACGAAGCATGGCCATATGACCGTAAATGGTACCTTTATCCTGATAGATAAAGTGCCTGGCAATGTGAGGATTGCGGGTGTAGATTTTGGCATAAGTTTCTTTAATTTGTTTTTTATTTTTCTGAATTGCGGCATATTTATCGGGGTAGATAAATCCGGTCTCAAAAAAGAAACTCCATAAGGCATCAAGATCAACATGGTTGCAGATATAAGAATTTCTATTCTTCGTCTGATGCAGCAAAGCGATAAGCTTTAAATGATCCTGAATATCCATATCCAGCAGAGCCAGGCCGCTTTTGACCCACTTGTCTCCGTTCGACTCAACAACCGGTTTGCGATAAACAACCTGAGCGCTGCATTTAATTTTGTAGTTGTCCGAAAAATTAAGTGACAGCTCGGGTAAAATCATGCCGGGCAGCAGGGCCGTTTTACGCTCGTCTTCTTCCACCGAAAATCCGGAACCGGACAGGTCTACAACCTTGAGGTCTACTCTCCTTTTGGTAAAAGGATGCTGAATGGTTATATTCGGCGACGGCGTTAGTTTGTATCGCTCGCTGCGATATTCTTTTTGCTTGAAACGCTGGATTTCCTGCTTGAGCGGCTTGAGAATAAAATTTCTGGTGTCAAGGCTCTGGAAAGATCGGATGATTTTGCATTCACCGGAGTAAATTGTGACGGCATCATCCGACAGGATGATGTTGACCGAGTGTGCGGAATTCAACCAATCAAAGGTCTGAGGGGGGATGGCCTTGAGCTTCACATTAAAAGAATAGCCGTTGAAATCCATCAGCGTGCCTGAAAATACGGAGCTGTTTTGGATAAGCTGGGCCGATATGCCTTGGCATGCATAACGCCTGACTTTGCGGGAAGTGATCTCGCTGCCGCTTTTCGGCAGCATCAAATTGATGCCTTTTTTATCGATTCTGAGCAATTCAGGCACGACTTTCAGCAGTTTTTGGCCATTGGGGATGAGAAGATTGTGAAATTCGTATGATTGAATTATCCTACGAATGTTTTTGTCGTCGACCCACAGGCATTCGACTAGATCGCTAACGCATGGCTGGGGTGTCGCTTTGAGTGAAATTTCCTTATTGTATTGGACGTGCTTTAAGTTGATGAGAACGGTACCGTCCTGGAAATTTACAAAATTCAATTTATTGATGAGCTGGACTTTATCAACCTTTTTTTCGATTTCCTGATTTTCGATTTGAGATGGTTTGCGAAGATCAGAAAGAAGATTGCCTCTTCCCAGAGCGTGAATTTTCTGGCTTGCGGAAACTGTGAGGGGGATGTCTGCTTCTTTTCGACGGCTAGCCTCGGAACTCATATCGGTTGATGGTAAGTTCTGCTTGGCACTCTCCATATTTCAACCTCTTAGATTTCCGGTTAACTGAAAAAGATGGCGTTTTTGTGGTTGCGGTTGTCAGAGTTTCGAATCAGGAACAGTCGGTCATAAATGTCAGTCCATTTTTGAGTCAGATGTCATTTTCAGCCATTTTAGTGCCAATAGAACTATATTTATGTATTTGTTCTTTTATGACGCAGAAAATAAAATGTCAAATAATATTTGATAATAAACTGAAATAATACGTTAAATATCATTTAGTAACTGATTATTTGCAAGCACTTTGGAAACTTCAATTGATGAATATCATTTAGCTAATAAATTTAATATTTCATCACAATTTCGTTTGCGGCCAATGCAGACCGCGCTTTCGATGACACGAATTCAGTGACTGAAAGAAAAAACCGTCCTCGGTGAGAAAGCATAAAGCCGGCAGATTTTCACCGGTACGGACATGTAGAGAATCGGTTGCGTTTTCTGGAATCGGATTTATATTTTGCCTTGATTTCTAGTAGTCCACAAATCAATTTGGAAGGCGGATCGTAAAATTGGACAAAACGTTTGCCGGTTCGGTTAGCAACCTTCAGGCGCGGGAATGATTTCGAAATCTGCTAGTACGGTCTTTAAACCAATGTCGAATGAAGGTTTCAGACCAGTTATAGCATGCGCAGTGCAGGGTTTGTGCTGCTTGGGTGGGTGGCAGTAATAGTGAAAGGAACCCGTTTTATGGGAAATCAGATTAGGACCACGATTTTATTGGCAATGATGACCGCGCTGATACTTTGGGTCGGTCAGTTTTTGGGCGGTCGTCAGGGCATGTTAATCGCGCTCATATTCGCCGCAGGCATGAATTTTTTCAGTTACTGGTATTCCGATAAATTAGTGCTTAAAATGTATCGCGCCCGCGAAGTGACCCCAGGGCAGGCACCGGAACTCTATGAAACCGTTCAAGGCCTTAGCCAGCGGGCCGGACTTCCCATGCCGAGGTTATATGTCATTCCGCAGCAAGCCCCCAATGCTTTTGCCACCGGTAGAAATCCGGAGCATGCCGTTGTTGCGGTTACAGAAGGGTTGCTAAGCCTAATGGAGCACGATGAAGTCGCCGGTGTATTGGCCCACGAACTGGCCCATGTTAAAAATCGGGACATTCTGATCGGCAGCATCGCGGCAACCATGGCTGGAGCCATTATGGTTTTGGCGAGTATGGCTCGGTGGTCGGCCATATTCGGAGGTGGTGGTCGTCATGATGAGGAAGGCGGCGGGGCCGGCTTCATCGGCTTGATCGTGATGTCTATCATTGCCCCGATGGCGGCCATGATCATACAGATGGCAATATCCCGTTCGCGGGAGTATCTGGCCGATGCCACCGGTGCGAGCTTTGTCGGCAACCCGGAAGGACTTGCGCGCGCACTGGAAAAATTGGGCGCTTATTCTAAACGGCTGCCCATGAACGCCAATCCATCCACCGCCCACATGTTCATCGTGAATCCGCTATCCGGGAAAAGCTTGATGGGTTTGTTTTCTACGCATCCGCCCTTGGATGAGAGGATCGCGCGTTTACGCGGCAGCCGTCCTTCACGAGGGAGTAAAAATGATTCCAGCGGAGATAACCGGGAGGCCAGAGCC